>JBBRUN010000087.1:0-13637 GCA_038247765.1 Gemmatales bacterium
GGCGAAGACGGTGGAATACGGCATGGAAGGCAAGGTCTACGCCGTGCATTCTATTTCGGTGAGCGCCAAAGAGACGCCGGAGCAAGAGCGCATCATCCGCCGCGTCAAGGACGCGGGTGTCGGGGTGATTGTCTGCCCGTCGGCCGCGCTCAGCATGAAGCAGCTCGAAATCAAATCGGTGCTGCACAACTCCATCGCTCCGGTACCGGCGCTGTTGAAAGCCGGCGTGCCGACGTACCTCGGAGTGGACAACATCCACGATTTGTTCATGCCGATCGTCGACGGCGACATGTGGGTGGAGTGCCGGATGCTGATGGAAGCGTGCCGGTTTTACGACATCCGCGCGGTGGCGAAGATGGCCTGTGCCCGGCTGCCGCGCTGATATGCTGGAATCGCTGAATCCGTTTCTCCCGAGGTCGCCGCGATGACCGTACTCGCTCCGCCGTTGCCCCCGCGTTTCACTGCCCCGGCGTCGGTCGCGCCGCCGGCCAAGCTTTGGACTGTGGACGAATTCCACCGGCTCGGCGAACTCGGATTGTTCGAAGGTCGGCAAGCGATGCTCATCGATGGAACCATTCTGGAGGAAGGTCCGATGAATCCGCCGTACGCGATCGCTCTGGAACTCGCGACGGAAGCCCTGCGCACGATCTTCGGAACGGGTTGGCGGATGCGATCCCAACTGCCGATCCTCTTCGGGCAAGCCACCGATCCCCAGCCCGATTTCGCGTTTCTCCGGGGCTCGGCCCGCGATACCGGCGAGCATCCGACGAACGCCGAGTTGATCGTCGAAATCTCGGATACCTCGCTGAAATACGACACGACCGACAAAGCCGATCATTACGCCGCCGCCGGGATCCCGGAGTATTGGGTACTCGATTTGAACGGCCGGCAGTTGCTGGTGTTCCGCGATCCGAGCGCGAACGGCTACGGCACGAAAGCGACCGTCGCCGCCGACGGATCCATCGCGCCGCTCGCTATGCCCGGTTCGGTTGTCAAGGTTGCGGATCTGTTGCCGTGACAGCGCTCGGCCGATCGACCACTGCGGTTTCGGACGCATTCACGCCTTGCGAAATCAAGTATTCGAAGCTGCCCGTGCCGACGTCATAGATCGCGCCGACGATGCCGATCTTCCCTTCGAACACCAACCGTCGAATCGACTGGCTCTCGCGCAGGATCGTCTCGACGACGCGTTCGACGTTGCGTTTGGCCACGGCGTCGACGATGGTGCGTTTCTCCTCGGCCGAAATCGCGGCCCAATTCGCGCAGGCTCCGACGTCGATCGACGGGCGGATATCGTCCACGATGAAATTGATATGCGCGCCTTCCTCTTGTCCGTGATGATCACCGGGCGAACAACTCCGTTCGACGGCGGCCGTGACCGCACCGCAGCGGGTGTGGCCCATGACGAAGATGAGCTTGGCCCCGGCGACGGCGCAGGCGTATTCGACGCTGCCGAGCATTTTCCGGCTGGCGATGTTGCCGGCGAGGCGGATGCTGAAGATGTCGCCCATGCCGAGGTCGAAAATCAATTCCGCCGGGGTCCGCGAATCGATGCACGACACGACCACGGCCAGCGGGTGCTGGCCCTGTGCCGTGGCGACCATCTGGCGGGCGAAGTCCCGCGTGAGGCGTTTGTTGTTGCGCGAGCGCTCGTGACCTTCCCGCAAGATCTGCAGGATCTGCAACGGGGTCAGGGCGGTCTGCAACTCCCGCGTGCTGTAATCGACGACCTGCGTGTGATCCTGCAATTGATAGCGGTCGCGGAAGCCGAGAATGCTGACTTCGATGTTCCGGGCCGGGGCGATTTCGTCTTTGAAGGCGACGAGCAACGCGAGGATGTCCGGGTCGATGTAGTCGGTGTTTTGCGCATCGAGCAAGACGTGGCTACCGTGCGGGATTTCCTGCAAGACCCGATCGAGCGCGGCGCGGTTGAGGAAGCTCACTTGGTTGGCGAGCTCGATGCGGATGACTTCGCCGCCGATATGTTTTTCCATGAATTTGCGGATCGGCCGGCGGGCGTTGCTGCGGAGGATGTTCGCCAAGGCCAAGGCCAAGCCGATCAGGACGCCGATGAGCAAGTCGGTGACGACGATGGCGACCACGGTGACGATGAACGGGACGAATTGATTCCAACCCGCATTCCACATCTGCTTGGCGAGCTTGATACTGGCCAGTTTGAGCCCGGTCATGAACAGGATCGCCGCGAGGCACGACTCCGGAATGAGGTTCAGGTACGCGGGGAGGAACGCCACGCTGACGAGGAGCAGCAACCCGTGGACGATGGACGAGAGTTTGGTTTTGTTCCCGGCGTTGATATTCACGGAGCTGCGGACGATGACGGACGTGACCGGCAGTCCGCCGATCATGCCCGACGCGACGTTGCCGACGCCCTGCGCAATCAACTCGCGGCTCGGTGGGGACAGCCGCTGCTGCGGGTCGATTTTATCGACGGCCTCGAGGTTCAACAGCGTTTCGAGCGACGCCACCGCCGCGATGGTGAATGCCGCGACGTAGACTTTGCCGTTACCGAGTTGGCCGAAGTCCGGGAATTTCAAGAACCCGAAGAACTGCTCGAAATCGGTCGCGACCGGCACATCGACGAGGTGCTTCGATTCGATCAACCAGTCCCCGCCCATTTTGCGGAACAGCAAGTTCGCGGCGACGCCGAACAAGACGATGACCAGCGGGGCCGGGATCGGTGAATATTTCAGCCGGCTCCAGCGGCCCCAGATGAACAACAGCGCGACGGAGGTCAACCCGATGACGGCCGGCCCCAGCCGGGCTTCGGTCACCAACTCGAGGAATTCGTTGAAGGTGTTGTGCTTGTCGGGCTGGTCGAACGCCATGTCCCCTTCCGGATCTTGATCGTCCCCGACGAGGTGGGGAATCTGCTTCAACACCAAGATGACGCCGATGGCGGCGAGCAAGCCTTGGATCACGCTACTGGGGATGAACGCGGCGAGGAAGCCGGCCCGCGCCAAGCCGAGGACGATTTGGATCATCCCCGCGAGGACCACCGCGAGCAAGAAGATGGGGTACTCTTTCAAAATGACCAACTGCGCCGCTACGATGGCGGTGAGGCCGGCCGCCGGGCCACTGACGCTCGTGTGCGATCCGCTGAGGACCGCGACGACAAGGCCCCCCACGACCCCGGCGATCAAGCCCGCGAACGGGTCGGCCTTCGAGGCCATCGCCACACCCAAACAGAGCGGTAGCGCCACGAGGAAGACCACGAGGCCCGCTTTGATATCGATCAATACCGACCCGATTGTCGCTTTCTCCGCCATCGATCCACCTCCCGATGATCGGTTCAGACCGCCCGACTAAGTTAGCGATAGTCCGGGGAACGTTCGACCCCGGCGCAAGCGTTTGCTAATGTGTAGGCATGATCCGTTTCGCCCTGCTCGCTGTCATCGTGATCTCGCCCCCATTGGCCGCGCAGCCGTCCGGCCCGGCCGCGCGGTTGCGCGGCGAGGCCGAAGCGGGCACCACCCGCAAGCGACTCTCGGAAGCCCAGCAGAAAATGCAGGCGGGCCGGGCGACGGAAGCGGCCGATGAATGGCAGCGCATCTTGGACGAAGCCGGCGACGACCTAGTATTGGTACGGAACAACAACTTTCAACCCGCCCGGAAGTTAGTTCAGCAGTCCATGGCCGCCTTGCCCGCGGATACGCTGAAAGCCTACCAGAACCGGCTCGAAGAACCGGCGAAGAAGCTGCTCGACGCCGGTCGCCGCGACCGCGACCCCGCGCCGCTCCGGCAACTCCTCGGTCGGTATTTCATCAGCCGGCCGGCCGAAGAGGCTATTTTGCTCCTCGGCGAATTGCTCTTCGAGCGCGGGGACTTCCGCGCCGCCGAACAAGCGTGGCGGTTGTTGCTGCCGACGACTAGTGCCGGGGAATTGAGCTACCCCAGCCCGAAAACCGATCCGGCCCTTGTTAAGGCCAAGCTCCTGTCAGCGGCGATCTTCGCCGGCGACCTCGGCCGGGCGAAGGCCGATGCGACGCTCTTTGCGAAAGAGCACCCGAAAGCTACGGGCCGCTTGGCAGGCACCGACGGCGTATACACCGAGACGATCGCCAAGCTTTTGGCCGCGCCGCCGGAAGTCCGGGATGGTCGTGGACCGGGCGGTTGGACCACCTTCGCGGGAAACCCCAGCCGCGATGGAGCCTTAGCCGAGCCGCTGCCCCGCATCAGTGCGAGCGCACCGACTTGGCGGATTTCGTACCCGCGCCAACCCGCGGACAAGTTGAACTACCGACCGGCGTCGTTCCCCGCGGCGAAGTCGCTGGCCTTTCACCCGGTCGTGCTCGATGGCATCGCGTACGTCGCCGATGCCGGGCGGATCTATTCCTTCGACTTGAAAACGAGGGACAGCCGGGTCGCGTTCGACGCCCGCGCACTCGCGGATCACCCCGACTTCTCCGAAGGCGAATTGGCGCTGCCGAATCTGCTCGATGCCGATTTCACCCTGACCGCTCACGCCGGCAAACTCTACGCCCGCCTCGGCAACGCAGCCTTGCCGTCGACCCCGGCCGAGCCGGGCGCCGGGAAGTCGCCGGTCAGTTACCTCGTCGTACTTCAACCGCTGAACCTCGTCGATCCCCCGAAGAATGCGCTCACATTGAAGCCGCTGGCGACCCTCGCCCCACCGGTCGGGAAGTTAGGCCAAGTCGCGTGGGAAGGGGCGCCGCTCGTGGCGGCGGGCAAACTCTTCGCCGCGTGCTCGCGCATCGACGACCGCGGCCGTTGGATTCACGCGGTCGCGTGCTACGACGATCCGCCCTCGGCCAAGCCGAACTGGGTCGTCGATGTGGCCGATACCGATGCGGCGACCCCGCGGCAACGCCATGAGGTCCTCACGCTCGCGGGGGGCAACGTCATCTTGTCGCTGCCGCAGGGCTTGGCGGTGGCGCTGGACGGCGGCACCGGGAAAATGGCTTGGGCCTTCCGCGCGACCCCGGCGGCCAAAGCCCCGGCCAACGGTCTGCAACAGGATCTATGCCCGGCAGTGTACGCCGCGGGACGCGTCTTCTTCGCGCCGGCCGATAGCGACAAACTCTACGCGCTCGACGCCGAGACCGGTCGCCCCGTTTGGGAAGCGGGGCCGATGCGGGTCGAACAAATCTTGGGCGCGGCGAAGAACCGCGTGGTCGTCACCATCGCCGGGCCGCAGAAGGGGATCCGCGCCTACGATATCACCACCGGCTCGGATCAAGAACCGCTGGGCTGGCGCAATCACGATGTCCCCGACTTGGGAACTTACGGCCGCGGTTTGCTGACACCGGACGCGGTGTTGTGGCCGACGAAACAGAATCTGACCATGCTCTCGCTTGCGGACGGCAGCGTGCGGGCGCAGCCGAAAGCGAACCCGCACGGCAATTTAGCCTATGCGGAGGGCGTGTTGCTGGTGGCGACCCCGACGGAACTTTGGGGCTACGTCCTCGATCGGAAGGAGCCGCCCGAGCCCGAAGCGAAGTCGATGCTGGTACCGGCGGAGAACCTCCCGGCGTTTCGTTCGATCGAACGCCCGGTCGCGGAGAGGGCCCCGTGGAATTGGCCACAGGCGGATCTGGCGCTCGGCTCCGTGCAAACGCTGACGCCCGGCGCTTGGCCGCTGCGAATCGATCTCGAATCGAAATCGATCCTCGTGAGCGACGGCACGGCGATCTGGGCGTGGCCACCGGACTCGACCAAACCCCTCTGGAAAGCGCAGTTGAAGACCCGCGCGGCGATCGTGAGGGCCACCTTCGACGACGGGCATTGGATCGCATGGGGAGACAGCACGATCGTCTCGGTGAATGCCGCGAATGGAATCGTCCGCTGGCAGTTCGATTCCCCGAGCCGGGAACACGCGTTCGGCGGCGGCTCATTCGCGGGTTCGCGCTTTATCACACTCTTAGGCCCGCGCTGCCTGTTGGCGCTCGACGCGGCCACGGGGAAGATCGCTTGGCTGCGGGATCCGCTCGGTCGGCCGCAATTCCGTGAGTTCGCCGTCGCGGGTTCCCCGAGTTTCGATGCTCATTTTCTCGCCGTCGCCGATGTCGCGCTGATCCGCAAAAGCGATGGCGAACGCTGGACGATCAGCGCCGACACCGGCCGGGTGCTGCACACGACGGCGACGAGCCTGACGCCGTGGACAATGCCGCCGGCCCTCACGGCTGAGGGTCTCGTGCTCGTATCGGATGGCGCCGGGGCGGTAGTGGCGGTGGAGCCGCGCAGCAATCGGGTCATCTGGCGATTCGATGCCGGAGGCGAGACGGGTCTCACCGGGGCCGCGCCGGAAGTGCGGGTGGTCGGCGGCGATGCGCTCGTTTTGATCGGCAGGAACACCGGTGCGGAATTGATGCGGTTGAGCGCGAAGACCGGCAGCGCCGACTGGCGACTGGCGGCCCGGGTGCCAGACCCGTGGTCGACATTGGTCGATTTCACCGCCGACGCGGAGCACCTCTATTGGTCCGGCCCGACGGGAGTCATTTGCCTCGGCCGCAGTGGCGGTCGGAAACTCTGGCAGTGCAATTGGCCCACCCCGGGTCGCTGGTTGATCGTCGCGACTCGGCGCGGCCTACTAGCGCACGCCTCAGCACCGATTCCGGACGAACCGGTGGCCGAGGTTTTCGCCCGATGTCTCCGTCGCTTCGCGGAGTGGCCGGCGCCGGATCGCCTCCCCGGCTTATGCGCCACCGTGATACGCGCGGCATTCGCCGGGAATGCGACTGTATTGATGATCGGTACCGAGACAGGCGAGGTGACGAGCCGGCTCGATGTTCCGAGCGTCGGCCCGTTCGTTCAATTGCAGCGGACCGGTTTCGGCGCCGTGCTCCTCGGCTCCGGCAGCGGCAACCGGGTGAATCCGGAAAAGTGAAGTCACTTTCCGGCGTGGACGAAGCGACCGGCCAACGCGACAGACCCGCCCCCGCACTCGCGCGTTCGAATCACCTTCGCCAAGAGAGCCCACGGCAAAAATTCCGGCAGGGTCGGGAACGTGACGAACACGTGCTCGGTAGTAGAGGACCCTTGCAGGTGACAGGCGAATCCGGTCGCGCTCACATCCAAGCATTTCCCCGAAATCGGTGCGAGCACCGCGAGTTCGTCATCGACCGGGAAAGCTTGGATCGGCAGATCGATCCGGAAGCGGGAGGCCTTGCGCCGCTCGTTCGTGTTCTGCACCGCCCGGCGGAATTGATCGATCAGCGGCAGCACCGATTCGTCCATCCCGGCCCGCATGGCCCGACCGGTCACGGCGATTTCCCCGGCTCCGGCTTGATCGCCTTTGGGCAATTGCACCACCAATTCGACCGCTCTGGCCGAGCCGCCGTGCGAACCCGAACGCGGTTTGAGGACGTAAGTATCGTCCGTCCATTGGGCCAGGTCCAAGTTCAGAAGATCCTTGAACGCTTTCAATTTCAGCAGGGCCAGTTCGGTCGTCAGCTTCACCGGGAACCGGCTCGTCAGACGGCCATCGGGCAAGCGCACCACGAGGCACTCCGACTTCGGCGAGGGCCACGACGCGACCGCGTCGGCGCCCGCTGCCAACAGCAGCGCGTTCGTCAAACGCTCGGGTTGCGGCGGATGCGACGACGAAGCGGATCGCCCGTTCAGCCGCTGCGCACACTCTACGGCCCGCACATCTTCCAGCGTGATTCCTTTGCGAATCGGCGGTTCCAACGCGGCCAGGAATTCGCGACAAGTCCGGAAACGATGCTCGGGCTTCGCCGCCATCGCTTTTTTGACCGCGGCTTGCTCGTACTCGAGCAGCACCTCTCGGTCGTAGCGGAACGTCAGTGTCGTTCGATCCGGACGATGGGCCCGCCGATCCGAAGGCGCCCACGCCCCGCACAATTCCAAGTACATCAGGGCCAGCGAGTATTGATCGCTGCTCGGAATCGCGCGGCCCACTCTCGCTTCCGGTGCCGCGTATTGCTCGCTGCCGATCCAATCGTGGTCCCCCCGCGTCAAGCGCAGCAACTCGCCGAGACCATACAGCGCGACTCCCCAAGCAGAGCCTTTTTGCAACACCGTCGCGGGGGAAAGCAGGCCGTGCGCAAATCCGTGCGCCGCGTGTAGGCCATCGAGCGCCGCCGCGATTGGCGTGAGCAAGGCGCGGATTTCGCCCCGCCGCTGGGGCGATTCTTCGGCACCTTTTTGTTTCGACAGGAACTCTTTCAGACTCGGATCGCGTTCCGGAATGGCGAAACTGATCGCCTCCGTCTGGATCTGGATGACGGCCTCCATGGGTCCGGCGAGCGCCGTCAAGACCGGCCTGCACGCCGCGAGGTATTCCCGGGGCAGTTTGACGAGATGGACGAAGTGGAACACCCCGGAGGAGTCGGACGCCCGGACGACCCGTCCGCGCGGGGATGACGGCCACTCGGCCGCGTACTTCCAACCCGGATGCTGTCTCTCGAATTCGACTTCGTGGGTCGCGCGAGTATCCTCGGCCGGCAGATCCGGTCGAAACCGCTGCGTCATCTCGGCGTTCACGACCCCGGATTTCATGGTGGCTTGGGTGATCAAGCCCGATGCGGCCGGCGGAATGCGATTGCCCTGCGGCGGTGCGAACGGCGCCCGCACCGTCGCGGTAACCACGTGCGTCCCTTCCGAAGGGTCGTCCCGGAGCAGCGCTTTGACGAACGACAAACAGGTCGGGAAGCGCCGGGAAGGATCTTTGGCGAGCGCCCGCCGTACCGTCTCCCGGTCGTTCGGCGGCAGTGGGCCGACGTCGGGCTCGGCCGAAGCGTGCTGCAATAAGAGTTGCCGAGCCGTGCGGCCGGAATACGGGAAAACACCCGTGAGCAACTCTTGGTAAACCAGGGCGAGCGGGTATTGATCCGATCGGGCATCGACGCGGTCGAACAAGATTTCCGGGGCGACGTACTTAGGCGTCAGCCCGCGCCCGAGCTTCGGTTCGTCGCCGTCGTGGCTCTCTTTGTGCCGGGCGACCAAGCCGTAGTCGCCGACTTTCACATGCCCGCCGAGCAGAAAGAGGTTCGCCGGCTTCACGTCCAAATGCTGCAAGCCGTGCTGCCGACCGAGCACATCGAGCGCTTCGGCCGCATCCACCATGTACGAAAGCAACTCGCTCCGGGGTATTCCCGGCTCCCCGGCCGCCCGGCACTCGTCGTAGCGGTTGCCGAGGCTCCGATCGGCCAATTCCATCACCATCACGAGTTCGCCGTCGTTCAACTCGACGCGCTCGAGTGTGAGCAAGAACGGGTGACGGATGCTCTTGATTCGTTCGAAGGCTTCGTATTCCTGCTGGAGGGAAGTCCGTTCGCCGGTCGGCAATTCTCCGCTCTCCGCGTAGACAAACTTGATCGCCTTATGCAATCCTCCGGGCGCCAAACATTTCCAGACTTCGCCGAAGCCACCCATGCCGAGCGGCGCAATCAGCCGATAACCGGGCAGAGGTTCATCCCCCACGGCGCGAACATAGGCACGATCTTGAGCCAATGCAGACATTGGAAACGCGAACCGTGAAGACTGTGTGAAATAGCCTCACGAGAACCTAGCTCACAAAATCCGAATATGTTGCCGGAATATCGGACACGTGGCCCGAGAATTGCGCCGCACCATCACCGGAGAAAGAAATATCAGTTCCTACGAGGCGCGCTGCAGAGTTGTCCCAGAATTCGGCCGTAGTCTCCGGTGCGGTCGGGATGTTCCCCGGCCCGCAGCATCCGCCGATTGGGCCAGTTGACGAGATTGAGGTGATCCCCCGCCCAAATGTCGGTGCGCTCGCCCCACGTCGCGGAGGCGACCGACACGACCCCATCGTTGGGCCCCTCCACGCGGCCGACGATTCGCGACGCCATCCGCCAGCCGGCATTCAGCCAATCGGGTTCGCAAATCCCCGCCACGCTGTAGTACTGCACCCCCGGCACGTTCGGGGTCAGTTCGTTGAATTGCCGGCAGCTTTCGGTGGTCAATTCGAAAAAAGCGTTGTCCGGAATGCGGGCCCAGCGGAGCAACGGGCAGACGAACTTCGCGAGTCTGGCGATGCCCCAATCGGCGAAGGCGGTACCGCGGTGCGGCGTGCCGACGGTCGTCAGCGAAATCACTTGTTGATCCATGCCGAGCCGCGAGATCATGTAACGGGCATCCAAGCCGCCTTGGCTATGGCCGATGATGTGGAATGGCTGAGTGCCGAGTTCCTTCGAGAGGATCGCCCGCAGTTCGAGGGCGCGCATGCTCACACTGGCGGTCGGCGTGACGCGCGGGCAAAGGACCCGGTTGCCGCTCGCTTCGAGGAACGGTTGGATGCCGGGGAAATAGTTCCGGGGGGCTTGGCGGCGCGGGAGCAGGCGACTGAACCCACTCAGACCATGCACGAGCACAACGGGGGCATCGAGGCGGGGCGGAGCGATCACTGCGGGCAATCCTTATTCGATTTCGACAGAACCGGGCCAAAGCCCTAAGATGTTGGCAAAAGCACGCGCAGCGCCGGCGGCCATTGAGAACAATCCCTACTCCGGGTGTCAACCGCAAGCGGCCTAGCATCATAATAACTTCACACGGGGGACGCAATGAATCTTTCCACGGCAGTAGCGGGGAAAACCCGGATCGGATGGATCGGCACCGGTGTGATGGGGCGCTGGATGTGCCAGCACGCCATGCAAAAGGGTTTCGCGGCCACGGTTTACACGCGCAGCCCGGTAAAAGCCCAGCCGCTGGTGGAACTCGGTGCGACTTTGGCCCAATCCGCGCGCGACGTCGCCGAGTCGAGCGATGTCGTTTTCGCGATCGTCGGTTTCCCCAAAGATGTCCGCGAAGTCTTCCTCGGCCCGGACGGCGCACTCTCCGGCAGCAAGCCGGGGACGATCCTCGTGGATATGACCACGAGCGAGCCGAGCCTCGCCGTGGAAATCGCCGAGACCGCAAAAGCCCGCGGCGTCCACGCGCTCGATGCGCCGGTCAGCGGCGGGGATGTCGGGGCCAAGAACGCGGCGCTCTCGATTATGATCGGTGGCGCTGCGGATGTCGTCGCGGCGGTCACACCGATTTTCCAAGCCATGGGCAAGACCATCGTCCACCAAGGTGGCCCCGGCGCCGGTCAGCACACCAAGATGGTGAATCAAATTCTGATCTCGTCGAATATGGTTGCGGTGTGCGAAGCGCTGCTCTACGGGCACAAGGCCGGGCTGAACTTGGAGACCGTCTTCCAGAGCGTGACCGTCGGCGCCGCCGGCAGCAAAGCGCTGGAGGTTCTCGGGCCGCGCATCTTGGCCCGCAACTTCGAGCCGGGCTTCTACGTCGAGCATTTCATCAAAGACATGGGCATCGCACTCGCCGAAGCGGAGCGCATGAACCTCAGCCTGCCCGGCCTCGGGTTGGCGAAGCAGCTTTACGAAAGCGTCCGCGCCCAAGGCTACGGCCGCAAGGGTACCCAAGCGCTCATGCTGGCCTTGGAGGCGATGTCCGGCGTGAGTCGCTGAAATTCACGAATCCGGATCGCCGCTCTCGTCCTCGGCATCCGGATTCGACTTCATCACTTCGCGCAGCAACACGGTCGCATAACAGCCGCTGGGCAAGCTGAACGCGAGCCGCAGGCCCGCCGGTTCCCAGTTCGCATCCAAGTCGTCGATGTAGATCAAGTTGTGCCGGCGGGTGCCACCCATGAGTTTGCCGAAGTTGGCGAACGACTTCGCGCTCAGCTTGTGATCGGCGAGCACGCTCGCTTCGCGCTCGGCGGCCTCCTTTGCGGCGGCGAAGGTGTGCGTACCGAACATCGGCCCGGCCGTCACGGTCTCCTTCGCATCGAAGCGCGCTTGCTCCACCGGCACATCGTCGGCGACGAACAGCCCTCCGAAGGGCCATTTCGCCATCACGTCCCCCGGTACCACCTTGCGGAAGAGTCCATCGAGTACGCGCCGGCCGAGGTAGTCGTTAAATAGCAGCGACTGCACCGCCGAGAGGGCGAACTTATAAACGAACGGCCGGATGCGCTTCGGCTGCGTCCCCGCGAGGCATTGGAAGCCGAGATCGACCGTGCCGCCGCCGCGGCCGAAGCGCTGCGGGCCGTAATAATTCGGCATCCCGAGCGTCCGCAAGCGATCCAGCACGGCCGCGAGCGCCTCGGTCTGGGTCGGGTCGGCGTCGCGGATCAAAATGCGGAAGCGGTTCCCACGGCTGTGGCCCGTCTTCAATTTGTTCTGGTGGCGGGTGTGCTTCAACAGCGTGATCCCGCCGCCGTCGAGCTTCGCCAGGTTCGCCTCGGCCCCCTGCGGCACGCTGACCCACTGCCGGCTGATGGCGTGGCGATCCTTCAGCCCGGCGACGCCGACGGAGTTCACGGGGACGTTCAGGCGCTGGGCGATGGTGCGGGTGAAGTGCTCGGGCCCGACGCCGACTTTCTGCACCCAGAGGAACAGGTGCTCGCCGTGGCCGAGGGGTTCGTAGCTGGGGATTTCTTCGACTTCGAAATCTTCGGGTTCGACCTTGATGCGGCCACCGACGCCGGGGAAATCGTCGGTGAGCAACGGCGGCAAGAACAGATCGAACGGCATGGCGGACTCGCGGAGCGTGGCGGCGACTACCCTTGAATGATAGTGGATATCGCCCCGCTCCCGATCCGCACTCGAATCAGCGGATCTTCGCCTTGAACACCACGATGCCCTTGGTGCCGGGCTGGATGGCCCCGAGCAATTCGAAGCGGATCGCGACCGACCCGGCTTCGTTCTCGGCGGTCGTGACGTTCGAAGGCCGATCCGCCGCGGCGGAACCGACGACGTACTCGAGCCGGGCGCTCAGGCTGTCGCTGATGATCAGATCCTTGGCCGCCTCGCGGGTGTTGTTGACGTAATGAATCGTGATCGTGATCTCGTCGCCGAGTTTGTACGGCCCCTTCGGGTCGACCGACTTCGTGATGGTCAGGTCGCCGGGGAAGTTCGACAGCTCATCCGGCTCGGCGATCGACCCGATCGCGCGGACGCCGCTGGCGCTGTAGGTCGCTTCCAAGCGCGTCCGGCTGCCGAAGGCGTGGAGCATGGTGAGGGCGACCGCGGCGCTCGGGCGATCCTTGCCGATGACGCCGAGGGTCTTCTCGCGCTGCACGGCGACTTCGCTCGCGGCGCGCTGGCTGAAGACGCTGCGGGTGACGACCTGCGTCGCCCCGCCGGCGCCGGTGAGGGCTTGGAACCCGCTGGCGACGATATCGCTGCGGCGCGCCACGAAGCGGGGCACGCAGATGCAAACGATATTCGACGTGCCGACTTTCCGCTTGTTGCCGAAGGTGTATTCGGCGACCACGTCGGTCGGGTCGAGCCCGCCGATTTGACCGTTGGGCCCGACGCCGAGCCGGAATTTGCCGTCGCCGCCGTTGACGAAGCATTCTTCCGTCAAGGGCTTTGGCCCGAGGAGCGGATCGAACAACGGCACGGCGGAACAGGGAATCACAGGCAAGAACGCCGGCGTGCCGAGCCGTTGTTCACCGGGCAGCAGCACGGTGCCATCGAGGCTGAATGCGGCGAGTTCCCGTGCGTCCGGCACGCGATCGCCGAGGCGCAAGATCGCGACGATCCGGCCATTCAACAGAGCCTCGTCGATGGCGTCCCCTTCGCCGAGGGTTTCGACTTCGATCGGCAGATCGGGCTTCGATTCGGTCGGGATCGCCTTCGACGGGTCTTCGAGGTAGATCA
>JBBRUN010000088.1:0-13566 GCA_038247765.1 Gemmatales bacterium
CTCTTCTGCGTGGCGATGCCGTGGAAGTATCTCATCGACGAAGCGACTGGCAAGCCGGTGGTCACGGCCGTCGGCAGCGCCCACGGATTTCTGTGGGTGGTGTATCTGCTGGCGGTCTTGAACGCGTGGATCGCACGGCGCTGGGGCTTCGGCCGGGTGTTTGTCGCGTCGATCGCGTCGATCCCACCCTTCGCGACGTTTCTCTTCGACCGCAGTTTGAAGAGCGAACAAGATTCGATCAACCCACCGGCACCGCACCCGTCGTCGACAGTTCAATCTTGAGTGGAACCCATGTTTTGCAGCCGGCGTATTCCGGTCGGTCGATGATTTCGACCGGGGCGACCCGGAAGACACTCACGCGGAACACATACAAACCCGGCGTGCGGTAGTCGAAACGCTGCCGGACGGTCGCTTCGCTCCAGATATGTTCCGCATCGAGTTTCAGCACTTCGTCGAGTTCCCGGCAAAACTGTACGTCGATCACCTCCGCAAAATGCGAAATGGGCACGAACCCGAACGTCGGGCGAAGCGCAAGGCTCGCCGTCAAAAAATTGACGGCGTCCGGCTTGATGCCCGCTTGCTGTTGCTCGTGGAAATGCGTCGGGTAAAGCCAGAACCGCGCATGCTCGGGCCGGAAGACTCCGCCCTCTTCGTGGATGCCCCCTTTGCGCAAGATCAGTTTCTGCCGGCCGCTGGCCAAGGCTTCGCAGACCGCGGCCCATTCTTTGAAGGCGATACTCAACATTGGCTTCCTCTCGCCTCGGCGATGGGTTCTACGGAATCGCTACAAGCCCATCCGTACGGGGGCCCACGCCCGCACATCGACGCCGTGCATCCCCGCGCGTCGGGCCGCTTCTAAGCCGATGTCGGTATCTTCGAAGACGACGCACGCGTCCGGCGGAATGTCGCCGAGGCGCTTGGCCGCTTCGAGGAAGACGTCCGGTTCCGGTTTGTGATTCGCCGTGTCCTCCGCGCAAACCATCGCATCGAACCAATCGTCGATGCCGATGGCCGCGAGCGTCTGCCGAACGACGGATCGATAGCCGCCGCTGGCCACGGCGATCGGCAGTCGGCCGCGGAATCGCTCGGCGATGCCGACGATGCCCGCGAGCGGTTCGACTTCGTGCAGTAGCGAGAGGAAGATCGCTTCCTTCTCTTGCACCAACCCGTCGACCGCGGCTTCGGGGACGGGGATGCCGGTCTCGTCGCTCAGCAGGCGGATGATCTTACCGGTGGGCATGCCGCCGAGTTGGTAGAAGCGGACTTCGCCGAACGGGATCCCGAGCGGTGGCAGGATGTGCATCCAAGCCCGGTAGTGGATCGGCATGGTGTCCGCGAGGGTGCCATCGCAATCGAAGATTAGGGCGCGGGTGTTCGCGGGCGGCGTCCAATTCGCGGGCATCGGTGGGTCTCGGGAACAACGGATTCAGAAGCTAAGATCGTGTCGGCGGCGGTCACTTCGCCCCGTAGACATCGCGGATGCGCATGATGAACGGCCGGCTGGTCGCTTCGTACTTGCGGAATGTTTCGAGGCCGATTCGATACACCTCGGTGCGTTCCTCGGCGATGACGCTGCTGTTGCGCGGCTCGTTCGTGACGAGCGCCCGGTCGCCGAAAAAGTCTCGGACGCCCAATTCCGCGACCTTCGTCGGGCCGAACCCGGCATCGCGTTCGACGCGCACCTTCCCCTGCCGAATCAGGTAAAACTCGCTGGCATCGCTCACGGGATCGCCCTGTTTCACAATCACCTCGCCGGCCGCAAAAACCTTGACCGGCAGGTTCTCGTCCATCGACAAATGCGGCGGTACCGGCAGATTCGGGTGCAAGCCGATGCAGACGCCATCGGCGATGGATTGTTGCTGCTCCGGGAGAATCGCCGCGAAGAACGCGGCCTTCCGCAAGCCTTCGGTGACGAATAGCCGCTCGGCGACGACGACGTTCGAGACGATCTTGCCGCGCTCCATGTGCACGATCCGGTCGGCCCGGTTCATGATGCGGGCGTCGTGGGTCACGATCAGGCTGGTGGCGCCGGTCTCCACGGCGAGTTCCTTCAACAGCACCGCTTGCTCTTCGGTCAGCCGGCCGGTTTCGTCGTCGTGATCCCCCGGCTTGCGGATCAACTTGAAGATTTCGTCCGGGTCGCGCGTCCGGGCCAAGTTCTGCAACAGCGTGATGACGGCCAACCCGCTGTTGGCGTCGAGCGCCGCGGTCGGTTCGTCGGCGAGGATCAGTTTCGGCCGATTCACCAAAGCCCGCGCCACGGCCACACGCTGGCGTTGCCCGCCGGAGAGGCCCGCCGGTTTGTAGTGCATCCGCTGAGCGAGGCCGAGGTAGGTCAGCAGCTTGCGGATGTCTTCGTCGGCCGCGGCGCCGCCTTCGGTGAAGAGTTGCTGGGCCATGCGGATGTTTTGCACCGCTTGCAGCGAGTCGAATAAGTTGTGGCGTTGGAAGATGAAACCGATGAGCCGGCGAACCTTGACGAGTTCGGCATCGCTTGCGCCGAAGAGGTTGCGGTACTTCCCGGCTAGGCCGTCCCAGATTTCGATCTCTCCGGACTGCACGCCGCGCAGCCCGCCGATGAGTGTGAGAATCGTCGTTTTGCCGGAGCCGCTCGGCCCGCTCATGATGACGAGTTCGCCCGGCATGACTTCGAGGTTATTGTCGAAGAGGACTTGCGTCTTGGCGTCGCCGCTGCCGAAGGTGTGGTTCACGCCGCGGATGCGCAGCAGCGGTTGCCCGGCGGGGGGAACGGAAGACTTGACGGAGTCCATTCGCATAATTCCGTTAGGGGATTTGCTGCCGGACGGAACCCGGCGGATGTCCGCCGGGCCAACTCGAATCTACTTCGCCTTGCCTTGCAGTTCATCGGCGAGCCAGCCGGCATCGTAAACCTTCCGCAAGCTCTCGATAATCGCCCGGCTGTCGACGCTCACGGCGCGGGAGATCTCGCCTTCGTAGATGAAGTCGAGCACGAGGCTCTGGATGTTGCCGTCGAAGATCAGCCCGACGACTTCCCCCTTCTTATTCACCACGGGGCTGCCGCTGTTGCCGCCGATGATGTCGGCCGTGCTCACGAAGTTGAAGGGCGTCTTCAGGTCGAGCTTGTCCTTCTTCTCGACCCAGCGCTTGGGCAGCTCGAACGGGCCTTTGTTGCCCTGCTCTTTGCTGCGCTCATACAGCCCGGCCATGGTCGTGAACGCGGGGACGTCCTTGCCGTCTTCCTTGAAGCCTTTCACCGTGCCGTAGCTGAGGCGGAGCGTGAAGGTCGCATCCGGGTAGCTGTTGGTTCCGTCGAGGGCGAAGCGGGCCTTGGCCAGCGCCGACGCCGCCTGGCGCTTCGGCTCGTCCACTTCCGTTTCGAACTTCTTGCGCAGAATCCGGCTCGGTTCGTCGACGATAGTGGCCAGGGCGATCATCGGGTCGTCGTACGGTGCGGTTTTCGCTTCGAAGTGCTTCTTGCGGAACTCGGGATCCTTCACTTTCGTGCCGCTGACGAGTTCGAAGGCCCGGTCGCGCGGCGACTTCCCGGCGAGGACGCGCTTGCCCAGCGGGCTGTCGACGCCGAAATGCGTGGCGAAGGCGGTGAGCGAATCGGCGAGCTTGAGGATCTCGAAATCGTCGTCGATCGGCTCATCCGACAGCAGACGAAACTTCAACGATGCGAGGCGGGCATCGCCGAATTCCGGCAGGCGGTCCTTCGCATCTTTTTTCATCTCATCGCTGTAGCGGAGCAGGGTGCGGGCGATACCGAAGAGCTGGCTATTGAAGCCGCCGCCGTTTTCGAGCAGCGTGATGTCCTTGATCATCGCGGCCCGCTTCTTCTCCCCGGCGGCGATGACTTCGAATGCCTTAGCAGCCATGCCTTCGTCGAAATCGTGCTTGGCGGGTTTGAGCTCGTCGATGAACTTCTTCAACCGGGTTTCCTCGGCCTTCTTCCGATCCATGACCTTCGGGTCGAGCAGCCCTTGCAAGCCGCCGATGCGGGCCTTGCGGCTGTTCTGAATTCCGAAGAGTTCGTCTTCGCCCTTCTGCCGGTTTCCCTCGCTGCGCTCGACCCACGAGCCGAGCAGCACTTCGAGCCGGTTCAATCGCTGGAGCAGGTACGGGTAGCCGACGTCGCGGAGGTATTGCAATTCGGCGACGGTGTTCTGGCGGTTCGTCCGGCCGGGGTGTCCGCTGACGAAGATGAGTTCGTCCGCCGCGCTACCGGCCGCGCTCCACTTCAAGAAGTGTTCGCAGACGATCGGCTTGTCGTTCTCGTAGACGCGGAAGAAGCACATGTCGAGGTCGAAGCGCGGATACTCGAAATTGTCCGGGTCGCCGCCGAAGAAGGCGATCTGCTTTTCGGGGGCGAACACCAAGCGGATGTCGGTGTATTTCTTGAAGGTGTAAAGGTGGTACGCTCCGCCGCTGAACAGCGTCACGACGTCGGCGCGGATGCCCTTAGCTTCGTCAGCAACGCCTTTTTCCAAACCCGCAATCACTTGCTGCCGGGCTTTGAACGCCTCGGCCGGGCCCGCTTCGGCTTTCACCGCCGCGTTCACTTCGGCTGTCACGTCTTTGATGGAAATCAAGACGTTGAGTTCCAGCCCCTTGCATTTGAGCTCGTCCTTCGACGTCTTGGCTTCGAAGCCTTCCTTGAGGTAGTCCTTCTCTTTCGTGGACAGCTTTTGAAGGTCGTCGGCTCCGACGTGGTGGTTGGTCATCACGAGGCCGTTGGCCGAGACGAAACTTCCCGACCCGCCCGAGTTGAAGCGGACACTGCTCTTTTGCAGGTGCTCGAGCCACTTGGCATCGGGCTCGAACTGGTATTTCTCTTTGAGCTGTTTGAGCGGCGGGGCCGTGTAGAGCCACATGCCCTCATCGGCTTGCAGAGTCGGGAGCGATGTCGTCATGGCGGACGCGGCCAGCAGGGCCGCCCAGAACCGGGAACGCAGCAGTTTCACGGTGGCCTCAACAAAAATGGGGAATGCCGGCCAGTCGACAATGAACGGCCGGTGCGTTGAGTCTATGCGCGAATGGCGGCGCCGGCACGCGAGTTCGTGGGATAGAATGGGGAGGGAGGTGCCTTATGCCGATTCACGACTGGTCCCGGGTGCAATCCGGGACGTTCCACGATTTCCACCAAGGGTGGACGATCGAAATTCGAAATGCACTCAATCGGAGCATCTTGCCGCCGGGCTACTTCGCAATGGCGGATCAGCGCGTGGGAGGGCCGGAACCCGATGTCGTGGCTCTGAGATCGCGGCTCACGCCCGCACCGCGCGTAACCACTCGAGAGACGGCACTACTCGATCGACCCAGGACCTCCCAGGCTATTGTCGCATTGAAGTCGATCTACGCCCGCAAAGCGAATCGCATTTCGATCCGCCATCACCAAGGCCGGGTCGTGGCGATGATCGAAATCGTCTCGCCGGGGAATAAAGACAGCAAAGCGGCCGTCGAGCAGTTCGTCCGCAAAGCCTCCGACTTCCTGTTCAACGGCATTCACTTTTTTATGGTTGACCTTTTTCCGCCGACGACATGCGATCCGCTCGGCTTGCACCAACTCGTTTGGGCCGCCCTGACGAGCGAACCCTACGTGGACACGGACGCCCGGAAGCCGTTGGCCGCCGCTTCCTACGATGCCGGCGGGGCCTTGGAGGCGTTCGTTGAACCGCTGGCCGTCGGCGATCCGCTGCCCGACATGCCTTTATTCCTGGAACCGGGAATGCACGTCCTCGTCCCACTCGAAGAAACTTACTCCACATCGTGGGCGGCATTCCCCGGCATCCTGCAAGATCAGCTTCTGCCGATGGAATAAGGGTGTATGAAACGCTACCGCCCCATCTTGTTCGGCGCCGCCGTCGTGGCCCTGTTCGCCCTCGTTTGGAGTTTAAATATGTCGAGCGATTCTCGCGGCACCGCCATCCGCATCGGTCATCCGAAAGACGGTCGCATCGAAAAAAGCGACGCCGCGTGGAAGGCCGAACTCCCGGAGAATGCCTACCGCGTCGCCCGGCAGCAAGGAACCGAGCGCGCCTTCACCGGCGCGACTTGGGACACGAAAGAGGACGGGGTTTACCGCTGCGTCTGCTGCGGGCAAGAGCTGTTCGATTCCAAAACCAAGTTCGACTCCGGCACCGGCTGGCCGAGTTTCTGGCAACCCGCCGACGAAGAAGCAATCTCCCTTTTCGGGGATCGCGGCCTGATGGGGATGCGGGTGGAAGTGACCTGTAGCCGCTGCGACGCCCACTTGGGCCACGTCTTCGAGGACGGCCCCAAACCGACGGGTCTGCGGTATTGCATGAACTCCGCGGCGCTGTCTTTCGTCGGGAAGAAGTAGCCGATTGGCAGCGAAGAGCGTGAAGTTAGAGCGGGGTCTGTCAGTCTAGCGCCACCCACCGGAACACTCGACGTAAATCCTAGGGGGCTTGGACTGTCCGGGACGCCGACGATCATGGTGAATCCGCTATCGAGTGATGGGCTGAAGGTACAGTGTTCGGATCGATCGGCGCTTCAAACTTCCAAGTTTTCCACCTCGGCGGCGAAGCGGGCGGCTTCCATCACTTCGACGGTGTCGCTGAGGGCGTTGGCCTGCCCGAGGACGCTGAGCGACAGCGCCAAGTACGTGCCGAGCGTGATGATCGCGTGGCAGGCGAGGCCGAGGATCAAGATGAACGCTTCGTCGACACGGGCCCAGTCGAAGGCGATGGCCCCGACGAGCCGGGCGACGCCGGCGAGCATGGTCACCCAGAAAATGCGTCCGATGGCTTTGTAAGATCGGTAACCGAGTTCGGTGGCTTTGCCGTCCTCGGCATAATTCTGCGCGATCACGCCGACGAGGATGAGCCGGGTGAACTCGAAGATGGCGGCGAAGATGCCGAAGACCGAGATCGGATAGCGCCAGAAGAGCCGCGTCGGCTGTTCGGAGAGCAGCGGGAGATCGGTGACCATGCCGAAGAGATCGAAGACCGGTTGGATTTGCACCCAGAGCGGATCGCTCGGATTCACCGTGAACTCGCGGGTCGCCAAGCCGATCATCGCTTTGGTCGCTTGCAAGATGATGAAGAGTACGTGCAACAGGCAGACGGCGCAACCGATCCAGCCGAGGTAGCGGGCGCGCTTGGTGCCGATCGACACCGAGACCATGCCGACGCCGGAGAGCGACGATTGCAGCACGGCCAAGATGCCGCAGAGCGGGAGTGCGGCGAAAACGGTGGCGCCGAGGATCGCCCCGACGCCGACGGAACCCCGCCCTTGCAACGACGACGCGACTTCGAATAGCACCGCCACCATAAACGAAAGCACCACGGCCAGCACGATCACCAAGCCCAGCAATTGGGCACGGGCGGCCCAAGTGAACATCACGACTGCACGCCGGGAATGCACCATGAGCTCTTGGAGTCGCTCGAATTTCTGGAGTTTGATTTCATCGCGTTCATCCATCTCTTCCACGGCGACTTTCACAAATTTGCGGTGCTCGGCTTTGGCCGAGGCTTCGCGCTCCGCCTGCTCGGCGGCTTCATCCACCAGCACCGCTTTTTTGGTCACCTTCTTGGCGAGCGAATTCTTTCCCGCCGGTTTGGTGCGCGATTTGGCGAACGGCAGTGGCAGCGGGGCGGCCGGGGGCGACGCGGGGGCGGCGCTGACGTTCAGCACCGTCTTGCATTGCGGGCAACGGATGGTCGAGGCGGTGGCGGGTACCCGCAACTGCGATTGGCACGTCGGGCAAGTGATCACATCCGACATATCCCAATTCCCCCGTGGATGCCGGAGCGCGGCGCGCTAACTCCCGGAAACAGATACTTAACTCGAGTTTCGCCCGGACTCAACTCCACCCGCCCCGGATCTGCCGGCGGAGTGGAGTTTTGTAGCCCCGGCGCAATCGGCGTCAGAATACTCGAGCCAATTGGGTTAAAGGTAGCGATTCTCCGGCCGGCGGCGTATCCATGCCCTATTCTGCTGCAACGGGATCGCTGAGGCCAGCTCCGCCGTCGCTCCCCATCGCACGCCCCGCCCGCCATTTGGTCACAAGTTATGGAACAACTTTCGCCGCAATTGATGAACCGTCTCGTTTTCGCCGTCATCATGCACGGACTGAACGAAGCCCAATCCAACCTCGCGCTCACGGTGCTATCCGACGCGCTGTTGAACCCGAACGGGCAGATCCGCGAGCTCGCCGTCGTCGCCTTGGCCGATCTCCCGGTGGCCGCGAGCAAGCGGGTTCCTCCGCTGACGCACGCCCTGCTCGACGACAACAGTAAAGTCCGCCGCCGCGCCGCCCGGGCACTCGGCGATCAAGGCTCGGCATCGCTGCCCGCTTTGGCCCAACTGACGGTCGGCTTGAAGGACTCGGATCCGAGCGTCCGCCGCGATTGCGCGGGAGCCATCGGCCGATTGGGTACCGCGGCCTATCCCGCCACACTAGGTCTCATCGCGATGCTCGGTGAATTCGAATACCGCACGCGGGCTGTGGCCGCCGTGGCACTCAAGCGAATCGGCCGCGCGGCAGTTCCGGCTTTGCTCGAAGCCGTCCGCACCGGCGACGGCGAACGCCGCGGACGCTGCGCTGTATTGTTGGCCAAAATCGCACCGGACGAAACCTTGGTGAAACAAGCCTTGATTTCGGTCATGGGCGACAGCGATATCACCGTCCGGGCCATGGCCGACGAAGCGATGCAACTCGTGAACACCCCGGCGCCGGTGGCGGCTTAACCGGCCACCTCCCGCCAGCGCCGCCGGATCCGCTCCGGCGAAGCGGTTCCCGTCACGCCGATTTGCTGCACCGTAATCGACGCGATCAAATTCCCGAAAGCCGCCGCTTCTTCGAGCGCGGCTCCCGTCGCCATCGCGCAGGCAATGGCCGCACTGCAACTGTCGCCGGCGCCGCATGGATCAATCGGGCCGGTGACGGGGTAAGCGGGAATCGTGCGAACCCCGATTTCGCCCGGTTTCGCCAAGAGAATCCCCGCTTCGCTCCGCGTCAGGAGCACCGGCGCCTCCACCAACTCGGCCAACTTCCGAGCATCGGCACTTGGCACCCAGTGCTCGGCCTCGGCGGCATTCGGTTTCACACAGAGGTGGCGGAACTTCCCGATCTGTTCTCGGCTATCGGCGAGGACGAACAACTCAGGCGAACCGGTGGCGCGATCGCAGATTCTCTCGCGAACGCTCGCGGAGATGACCCCGCACTCCATTTCGCTCACCTGATCGAGAACCAGCAGCGCATCGAAACTCGGCCAGAGTCGATTGAGGCTCTCGATCACGCGTGCCAGCAAGTCTTCAGGCGTCCGCGTCCGGTTCTTGATGTCGAGCCGATTCAACTCGCGGACCGTGCCGCCTTCGTGCAGCATCGGCTTGGTGTACGTCGGCGTTCGCCGCTCTGGCGCTCGGATCAGGTGCGAAGCGTCCACGGCAGGGAGCTTCGCCAGTTCCTGCAAGAGTTCGTAGCCTTCGCCATCGTCGCCGAGAATGGATACGGGGACGATCCGCCCGACTCCGAGCGCCGCGAGGTTGTTCAAGACCGTCCCGAGTGCACCGGGGTACGAGCGCACCCCGGTCACTTGGTAGGCCGTCAGGCCCGTTTCCACGGAGGGTTCGTCGCGCGCCGCGTCGATGTCGAGGTAGCGGTCGAGGAAGAGATCCCCGACCAGCCCGATGGTCTTGCCGGGGAGGG
The DNA here is from genome assembly GCA_038247765.1 of Gemmatales bacterium. Taxonomy (GTDB): domain Bacteria; phylum Planctomycetota; class Planctomycetia; order Gemmatales; family Gemmataceae; genus JALHQU01. The sequence continues at coordinate 9,659 of JBBRUN010000088.1, forward strand.
CGACCAGGATGCGTTCGATGAGTTCGGTGGAGAGCATCGGAGGTTTTCCCGACCCGAGCGGTGGGCGTAAGCCCTCCGTGGGAATCTGCGAAACTTCGTCGGGAGACACGGAGGGCTTACGCCCACCGCTCGGGAAGAAGGTTCAGCTCCGCGGCCGCGCCAGCTTCACCAACAATCGTTCGAGCTGCATCCGCGGCGGTAGCGGGCTGCCGCCCTTTAAGCCGAGGTTGATCTCGATCAACCACTCCGGGAGTTCCTTCAATCGGCGCATCCCCAGATGCTTGATCTGCCGTTCGGCGCTCTGGCGGGCTTGCGGCCAACTGGCCACACCCGCCGCGTCCATGGCAGGGCCGAGTGATTGCCCGAGCGCCGCGTGCCGGCCGACGGTGGCGAGTTTCCGCAGATTCGAGGTCAGCGCCCCGAGAATCGCCAGCGGATCCTCCCCCTCGGCGAATAGTTGATGCAGGATGGTGAACGCCGCTTGCGGTTTACCGTCGCCGACGGCGTCGAGGATTTGGAAGACGTTCGCCGCGCGGCTGCGACCGACGAGTTTGTGGATATCTTCGCCGGTGATCTCGGACTTGGGTCCGATCGCCACGGCGAGCTTTTCCAATTCCTGATCGAGCTGCCCCATCGACGTGCCGACGAGTTCGAGCAGCATCATCGCGGCGTCGCGGCCGAGCTTCTTCTTGTGCCCCGCCTTCGCCCAGCTGCAGCACCAATCGGCCAGCTTCGCCAGACTCGGCGCTTTGCAAGACACCTTAGCGCCGTCGGTCAGGGCCTTCGCCAGCTTCGTGGTTTCGGGGAAGGCTTTCACATCGAGAATCAGCACGCCGGCCGAGCTCGGTTTGGCGAAGTAACGTTCGAGGCTATCGCGGTTGGCCGTGACGAACGGATCGGCCTGATCGACGATCACTACGCGGCAGGGGGCGAACATCGGCAGCGTTTCGAGTTCGTTGCGGACGGTGCTGAGGTCGAGTTTGTCGCCGGTGTAGTTGCTGATGGCGAACTCGGGATCGCCGTCGCCGGCGACATTGGCGACGATGGCATCGCGGCAGGCGCGCTTGAGGAAATCCTCATCGCCGGCGAGAACGTAGATCGGCAGCCGTGCGGCTTTGTCGATCTTGTCGAGGAATGCGAGTGCGTCCATGGGATGTCACCGACCGCCCGGCGCGGGGTTCAACCGCACCGCTTCCGTGTAGGTTCTCGACGTGTCGATATTCGCCAAGATCCCCACCAAGATTCGGTCGGAGTATTCGTCCCACGCGTAGACCAGCTTCCGCTCGCGGGCCGGGTGCCAGCGCTGTTCGATGTCGTGCGCATTGTCGTGGGCACCCTCTCCGCTGGCGACATCCGCCCATTCGGCAACTCGCCCCAGGCCCATCACCGCTTCGACTTGCGGATTGGTCATGCCGGCGCGGAGTTGATTCAACTTCGTCTTCGTGACCTTGCCTTCGGCTTCCGCGTTCTTCTTATGTATCTTCATCGTCCTCATCATCTGTCCGGCGGCGTGTTCCCACGGTGATCACCTCGAATGGAAGTTTACCACCGTGGCGTCGGACTTCAACAGTCAGCTTACCCTCAGCGCAAAATCGGGTCGATCCAAGCGAAAGTGCTTGCTGTAGTAAGGGTCACCCGCTTTCAGGAACTCGCCCCATTTCAGGTGGAAGAGGTCGACTTCCCTTTTGAATCGCTTCTGCTTTTCTTCGGTGTCTTCGGGGCCGCGCGTCTTCGATTCGAGGTGGTAGAGTTCCGCTTCGGGCGTCCAGACGATGCGGTAGCCCTTGGCTAACACCTGCAAGCACAAATCGACGTCGTTGAAGGCGAGTACGAATCCTTCGTCGAAGCCGCCGATGTCGTCGAAGACGCTCTTCTTCATCAGCAAGCAGGCGCCGGTCACGGCGGCGACGTTTTGGGTGTACTGCAACCGCTGCATGTGCCCCGGCGCCGGCCTCGGGTAATTCAAATGCGAGTGTCCGGCGACGCCGCCCATGCCGATGATGAGCCCCGCGTGTTGGATCGTGTCGTCGGCGTAGTACAGCTTCGCCCCGACCGCGCCGACGCCGGGCTGCACGGCTCGCTTCACCAACTCTTCGAGCCAATCCGGGTTGATCGCTTCGATGTCGTTGTTGAGGAATAGCAGCAGTTCCCCGTTCGCGGCGCGGGCCGCGAAGTTGTTCACGGCGGCGTAGTTGAAAGGCTTGGTCCACTCCATGACGCGGGCGCGCGGATCTTGTTTCAGTTCGGCGTAGTAGTCGTGGGTCGCCGGGAGTTGGCTGCCGTTTTCGACGACGATGAGTTCGTAGTTGGCGTAGCTCGATTTCGCCAAGCTCTCCACGCAGCGGGCCAGCATTTCGGGGTAATCTTTGTTCGGGATGATCACCGTGACCAGCGGCTGATGCTTCAGCCGATAGATGACGTGATACATGCCCAGCGCGAGGCCATCGTGCACGGAGGCATCGGTGCCGACGCGGGCCAAGTGCTCGGCGATCGCTTTCTTGCCGTTGTCGTAGGCGTAGTTCTTGCTCCCTTTGTTGAGGGCCGTGCTCGCGGCGTGCATCCGCCAGTGGTAGAGCACCTGCGCCACGTGCACAATCGACCCGGCGACTTCGCTGGCTCGCAAGACGAGGTCGTAGTCTTGGGCGCCGTCGAAGCCGGGGCGGAAGCCGCCGATCCGCTCGATGAGGCTGCGTTTCAGCATCAGCAAGTGGCAGATGTAGTTCCGGCTGAGCAGCGTCTCGGGAGACCAATCGGGTTTGAAGTTCGGCTCGACGCGCTCCCCGGCCGTGTCGAGTTTGTCTTCGTCGCTGTAGAAGAACTCGGCCTGCGGGTTCGCGGTGAGCGCCGTCACCATTTCGAACAGTGCGAACGGCGCAAGCGTATCGTCGTGGTCGAGTAGCGCCACGAACTCCCCGGTAGCGAGCGCCAATGCCGAGTTGCTGTTCCCGGCGATGCCGAGGTTCGATTCTAGGAATTGCACTTTGATGCGCGAATCCTGCGCGGCGAACTTCTGCAGGATCGGCTTCACATGCGGTTGCGGGCTGGCATCGGCGAGGCAGAGTTCCCAATTGGCGTAGGTCTGCGCCTGCACCGATTTGACCATCGCTTCGAGGTATTCGGCCGGCGGGTTGTACACCGGGACGACGACGGAGATCTTCGGCGCAGTGGGGAATGGGAAGCTCCGCTGTTTCACCAATTGCGCCGCGTACGGCTCGTGCCGGGCGATCCAGCGGCGGTACTCCCCCGGCGGCGTCGATTCGGTGAGATGACGCTGCTCCGGGGGCGGGCCATTCTTCGCGGCCCGTTTGCCGAGCATCCACCCGGCGGTGCCGGCGACCATCTTCAGCGCGGATCGCAGCATCGCGCGCCGGCGCGTGTGCAACGGGAAGAATCGCGTGGTCAACTTCTGGACGGTATTGGCGAATTTGTAGGCCTTGCCCGCTTGGATGTTCGCGAGGGCCGCCGTGCGCTGTTCCAGCAATTCGGTGCGGCGACTGAGTGCGGCTTCCAATTGTCCGATGCGCTTCCGCGCGAGATCCAGTTCATCGCTCATGGATGGGTTATAGCAGTGGATCGGAACAGGGGGCAAGGTGGATGCGATTCGGGTGTCGTATCGATTCTTGGAGGTTTCGCAGGGCAAGTGGAGTCTTCGGAACCCGCCGCTTCTCGCCGGTTTCTGGGTCGCGCCAGCGCAAACCCATAACGACACTGACTTTGCAATGCGGTTCGACTTTCGAGATCCCCTTGGAGCCATCTTTAGCTTTCAGTTTCGGTCATTCTGCATACCCCCCCTGCCGAAAGCAGCGAAAGCAGCGAAAGCAGCGAAAGCAGCGAAAGCAGCGAAAGCAGCGAAAGCAGCGAAAGCAGCGAAAGCAGCGAAAGCAGCGAAAGCAGCGAAAGCAGCGAAA
>JBBRUN010000089.1:0-13532 GCA_038247765.1 Gemmatales bacterium
ATCCGGGCGAGCCACAAACGGGAGAAGATCCACAAGTTCGGCCACATGCACCTCGACGATTTCATCGAGCGCCAACACAAATTCAACAACGAATTGCTCATCGTCGGCCATTTCAGCACGCGCTACCACCCTTCGGAGGTGCTGCGAACGCTAGAAGCGAAGCTGCCACCCGCCCTGCGGGCTAAGATGGACCTGTGGATTTGATGCGCTGCTACTGGCGCCGGCATAACCGGTCTGTTCGACACCATCCGCAGTGCGGAATTCGCTCCGACTCGAGTTTCATCCGATTCGTTCGATCCATTCGACCGAAATGCCCGATGATTCCCGCACTTCCCCGTTGCCGAGCGATGATCGCGAGGTGGGCGAAGTGATTGTTCCCCTTCCAAGGATGGTTTCCGATGCGCAAGATTTTCCTCGCTTTGATGGTCGCCGCCGCCGCCCTGACCGCCGTCAGCGCGATGGGCTGCAAGTCCGCTTCGCAAGGCTGCAGCTCTTGCGGTGGCTAAAGTCGGTCATGCGGAGTTCGGAATGGTCAGGTTCCGCGCTCCGCAGTTCCCACCCCTCTCTCACTTTGGTCGGCGAGACTTCGGCCAAAGTGAAAGCCCAACCACCACGTGGACATTTTCGGCCGGGTTGGCAGGCCATTGCGAACCGTGTCGAGCGACGTCGAACCGATCCATTCTTCGCCGAATGGCACGCCGCCGCACCGGCATCTTGAACCCGATGTTCGAAGTCCGCGACGGCAGTTTGGCGGACGGGTAATTGCATCGGCGCCAGCGGGAATTTGATTTGCTGGGCCGGCACGCCCTCCTCGACGCCTTCCGCACTGAGGGTTTTGAATCGCGAACCGCTTCGGAGTTGATTCGGCAACCCGAGTTGGCGACGACGCGACTGGCGGGATGACACTCACCTACAATAGCCTTGGCTTTCTCCCCAAGGTTTCGCCCATGTCCTCGGCCCAACGTTACCTCACGTCGTTCCAATCTCGCACTGCCATCCACCGCTTCACCGATGTCCTCGTCATCGGCGCCGGAATCGCGGGCTTGCGGGCGGCGCTCGAAGTGCCGCCCGATCTCGATGTCCTTGTCACTACCAAAGATCGCATCACCGAGAGCAACAGCAGCTACGCCCAAGGGGGCATCGCCAGCGTGCTGTCCGCCGAGGATAATTTCGGCAACCACGTCGAAGACACGCTGATCGCCGGGGATGGTTTGTGCGACCCCGAAGTGGTCGAGATGGTCGTGCGCGAAGCGCCGGATGAAATCGAAAAGCTCATCGAATGGGGCACTGAGTTCGACCTCGAAAACGGCGAACTCGCCCTCACCCGCGAAGGGGGACATAGCCACCGACGGATCGTCCACGCCCTCGGCGATTCCACCGGCCACGAGGTCATGCGGGCCATCATCGCCAAGGCGAAGGCCGCGCCGAACATCAGCCTGTGGGACGACACCTTCACCATCGACCTGCTGACCGACAAGGGTAAGTGCGTCGGCGCCGTGGCCTGGCGGCCCGGCATCACGAAGGAATTGATTTGGGCAAAACAAGTCATCCTAGCAGCCGGTGGCGTCGGCATGGTCTACCGGGAAACCACGAACCCACCGGTCGCCACCGGCGACGGTATGGCGGCGGCGTTCCGAGCCGGGGCCGAGCTGCGCGATCTGGAATTCATGCAGTTCCACCCGACGGTGCTCTACGTCGCCGGGTCGGCCCGCTACCTGATCTCCGAAGCCGTACGCGGCGAAGGGGCGTACTTGCGGGATCTCCACGGCGAACGATTTATGTTGAAGGACGACCCGCGCCACGAACTCGCCCCGCGCGATGTCGTGGCACGCGCCATCTTCCGCACCATGGAGCGCACCCAGCACCCGAACGTCTACCTCGACCTCAGCCATCTCGACCCGGCCATGGTGAAATTGCGCTTCCCCGGCATAGGCAAGGTCTGCAAAGGCTTCGGGCTCGACATCGCCAAGGATCGCATTCCGGTACGGCCCGGTGCCCACTACACCATCGGCGGAATCACCGTCGATCGGGACGGCCGTACGTCGCTGCCGAACTTATGGGCCGCGGGCGAAGTCACTAGCAGCGGATTGCACGGGGCCAACCGGCTGGCGTCGAACAGCTTGATTGAAGGTCTTGTCTACGGGGCGATCTGCGGCCGCAATGCAGCGAAAGCGGCCCGCGCAATGCCGACGACCCTGCGGGCGATGCCGTTGAATTATTCGACCCCCGAAGACGCCCCGACCGAACCGCTCGACGTGGCCGACGTGACGAACTCGCTCCGCGCTCTCATGGTCCGCAAGATGGGGATCGTCCGGGATCGTGCCCGGTTGGACGAAGCCAAGCAAGATGTGGAATTCTGGTGCCGGTACGTGCTGGCCCGCGAGTTCCGCGACCGCGGCGGTTGGGAACTCCAGAACCTGCTGACGATGGCCCGGGAAATGATCGACGCCGCTATCGCCCGGGAGGAATCTCGCGGCACCCACTTCCGCAGCGACTTCCCCGTACGGGATGAAGTACACTGGATTAACAAACACACGACCAGCCTGAGTGAAGGAGCCGGATCATGATTGTCTCGCTACCGTCCCCCGCCACGTTCGAAGACCTGATGAAGGTCGACGGGAAAGCCGAACTCATCGGCGGAAGGATTGTGGAACAAATGGCTAGCGGAATCGTCCCGTGCCGGATGGCCAAACGGATCCTGAATTCCATGGACGCATACGGTCTCCGAATCGGAACCGGTGAAGCGTTCGGGGACAATTTGGGCTACGCTCTCGACATGTGGTTGAACTCCGGAAGACAATCTTTCAGCCCGGATGTCTCCTTTTTGGCGAACCCGTTCACGATCGATTCCATGTCGTTCGCCCAAGGCGCTCCCCATTTCGCTGTCGAAGTCCGCAGCGAGAACGACTACGGCCGGAGTGCCGAAACCGCCATGACCGAGAAACGCGCCGACTACTTCGAAGCCGGCACGCTCGCCGTTTGGGATGTCGATCCCATCGCGCAGACGATCACCTTGCACACGCCGACGTCCGAAATCGTCTTCCGCTGCGGCGATCTCGCCCATGCCGAACCGGCGCTGCCCGGTTGGACGCTCGATGTCGCGGCGCTCTTCGTAAACTGATGGGAACGGTTCTCTCCCAGCGAGTTTCTCATGTCCCGCGTTTTCGTCTACGACACCACCCTGCGCGACGGCAGCCAGGGCGAAGGCGTCAACTTCTCCCTCCAAGACAAACTCGCCCTGACGAAGCGGCTCGACGAACTCGGCATCGACTTCATCGAAGGGGGTTACCCGCTCTCGAACCCCAAGGACGCCGAGTATTTCGAAGCCGTGAAATCGCTGACGCTGAAGCATGCCAAAGTCTGCGCCTTCGGCATGACTCGCAAAAAAAACACCGAAGCCGCGACCGACACCGGGTTGAAGGCTTTGCTCGACGCCGAGACGCCGGTCGTCACCATCGTCGGTAAAACGTGGGACTTCCACGTCACGAACGTGCTCGGGGCGACACTCGACGAAAACCTCCGCATGATCGGTGATACCATCGAGCACCTTTGCGCTGCCGGTCGCACCGTAATGTACGACGCCGAGCATTTCTTCGACGGCTACCGGGCCAACCCCGACTACGCGCTGAAGACGCTACTGACCGCGGAAGAAGCCGGGGCGAGCGTCGTGATCTTGTGCGATACCAACGGCGGCACCATGCCCGAACGCGTCGCGGAGTTGGTCACGATCATCCGGGCCAAGCTCGATTGCGACGTCGGCATCCATTGCCACAACGACTGCGACCTCGCCGTGGCGAATACGCTAGCAGGCGTCCGGGCCGGGGCGACCCAAGTGCAAGGCACTATGAACGGCATCGGCGAGCGCTGCGGCAACGTCGATTTGGTCAGCGTCATCGCCAACCTTTCGCTGAAATACGGCATGACCGTGTTGAAGCCAGACAGCCTGCGCGGACTCACGGAAGCGTCTCGCTACGTCTACGAACTGGCGAACATGAACTTCCGCAGCGGGCAGCCGTTCGTGGGGCAGAGCGCCTTCGCGCACAAAGGCGGCATGCACACGCACGCCGTGGCCAAGGACCCGACGACCTACGAACACATCGCACCGGAGCAGGTCGGCAACGAGCGTCGCATTCTGGTCAGCGAACTCAGCGGGCACGCCACGATCCTCAGCAAAACCAGTAAATACTCGCTGGCGAACGATAAAGCCGCCATGACGAAGATCCTGCACATGGTGCAGGACTTGGAGAACCAAGGCTACGAGTTCGAAGCGGCCGAGGCGTCGTTCGATTTGCTTGTCAAGAAAGCCACCGGACTTTACAAGCCGTGGTTCGACCGGCTGAGTTACCGTGTGAAGACCGAGCATTTCGGCGATCAACTGCTGACCGAAGCGTCGGTGAAGCTCAGCATCGCCGGAACGATCGAGCACACCGTCAGCGAAGGCGACGGCCCCATCAATGCACTCGATGGGGCGCTGCGTAAAGCGCTGTTACCCTACTACCCGAACCTCAATGAGATGCGGCTCGTCGATTATAAAGTCCGCGTCGTCAATGGCCGGGAGGGGACCGCCGCGAAAGTCCGCGTCGTTATCGAATCACGCGATGGCCAAGACGTCTGGGGCACCGTCGGCGTCAGTGAGAACATCATCGAAGCCAGTTATTTGGCTCTCGTGGACGCCATCGAATTCAAGCTCTACCAAACCCGCGACGCGAAGTGAACCGGAGGAACCCATGGCCACCGACACGCTTGAACAACCCGCGACCAAGGTGCCGGACGGGTACCCGTTCCACATCGGCACGCGCTTGGTGAACCACCGCAATGCGGATGGGAAAATCGTCCACCACGAATACGTCCCGCTAACGCTCGAGGATTATCTCCACCCGCAAGAGGAGGATAAATTCTACTTGTCCAATCGCCACTCCATCACCGTGCGCTACCTCGGTCACGCCCTCGAACTCAACCTCCGGGATCGCCCTCGCCTCAAAACCTTCATCGAGCAACGGGTCGATTGGCAGGTCGATGGTATCGAACCGCACGCCCCGGACGCCGTCGTTCTCGACGGGTATGCCATCCCGTACGACGACACGCTCGGCACGGTGCCCGTCCGCGATCTCGGATGCGCTCCGCTCGCCGTGTTCGAGGTGACTTCGGAAGCGACTCGCCACACGGATTTCGGGGCCAAGCTGGACGAGTTCCTCGACGTCGGCATCCCGTACTTCTTCGCGATCGATGCGGCCGCGCCGAACGGCGTCCCCGTGATCTTGGCGATGCAACGGATTAACGAGCGCTACCGGATGATGCCCGAACACCCGAAGCTCGGATTCATGATTCCGGAGCTCAAGCTCTACTTCCGCTGGGAAAACGACCGGCTGTTTGTGGCCGATCGCGAAGGGAACGACATCCCCGACTCCGCGACCGTCGGGGCCGAACTGGAGGCCTCTCGCCAGATGGCGAAAGCCGAAGCCGCCCGTGCCGATGCCCTCGCCGCCGAAATCGCGGAACTCAGAGCCAAACTGACCGAAGCCAAGTGAACCGGAGGAACCCATGGCCACCGAAACACGGCCCGTGCCCGAAACTGAGCTGCCGGATGGGTACCCGTTCCACATCGGCACGCGCGTCATTTGCCATCGCGACGACGCGGGTGAAATCGTCGACCGCGAATACGTCCCGCTCACCGAAGAGGACTATCTCCACCCGGACGAGGAGGATCGGCAGATGCTCGCCGAGGCCCATTACACGGCGGCGTACTACCTCCTCCACGCCCTAAAGATCGGCTTGTGCGACCGCCCGGAGCTCAAGGTCTTCTGCGACCACCGCATCGACTGGCAGATCGAGGGACTCAAACCCCTCGGTCCGGATGTCGTCGTGTTCGACAATTTCACCAAGCCTTGGGATCCGTACCGCGGCACTTTGCCGGTGCGCGACTTCGACGCGAAAGCGGTCGCCGCCTTCGAAGTCACTTCGCCGAGCACGCGCCACATCGATTTCGAAGCAAAATTCGAGGCGTTCGCCGATGTCGGCATCCCGTACTACCTCATCGTCGATACGGCCGAGCCGAACGGCGAACCCCGAATCCGCGGCTACCGTCTCTCTCGGGGGCAATACCGCCCGATGCACTGCGACCCGAAGCTCGGGTACATGGTGCCGCCGCTAAAGATGTACTTCCGCTGGGAAAACGACCGCGTGATCGCGGCCGACGAGGACGGCCACGACATCCCCGATGGCCCCGAACTGGCGGCCTTGTACGAAGCCGAAACCGTACGTGCCAATGCCGAAACCGTACGTGCCAATGCCGAAACCGTACGTGCCAATGCCGAAACCGTACGTGCCAATGCCGAAACCGCCCGCGCCGACGCGCTCGCCGCCGAACTCGCCGAACTTAAAGTCAAGCTGACCGATGCCCAGTAAGGAACGCCATGCCGACGGAACTGCCGAAGACGTACGAACCGAAAGACGCCCAAGCCAAATGGCTGAAATTCTGGGACGAGAAGGGCTATTTCCGCGCCGACCCCGCGAAGCCGGGCGACCCGTACACCATTGTCATCCCGCCGCCGAACGTGACGGGCGCCCTCCACATGGGGCACGCCCTCAACAACACCATGCAAGACATCCTCGTCCGCTGGCGGCGGATGCAGGGCTTCAACACCCTCTGGATGCCCGGCACCGATCACGCCGGCATCGCCACGCAAGCGGTGGTGGAACGGTTGCTCCTCGCCGAGGACAAAAACTTCAAGCGGCGCGAATACGGCCGCGAGGCGCTCGTGGCCAAGATTTGGGAATGGAAGGACAAATACGAAGCCCGCATCCTCGGCCAACTCCGCGAAATGGGGGCCTCGTGCGATTTCTCCCGCACGCGCTTCACCCTCGATGCGACCTGCGCCAAAGCGGTGCGCGAAACCTTCTTCCGCATGTTCCGCGACGGCTACATCTATCGCGGTAAGCGCCTCGTGAACTGGGACACGCAACTGCAAACGTCTGTGTCCGATGACGAAACTTACACGGAGACGACCAAAGGAGGATTCTGGACGTTCCAGTACGAAGTGATTGGCGAAAGTACTCCGACCGCTGACGCGGCCGGCTCGCCGCTGTTCATTCAGTTCAGCACCACGCGGCCGGAGACGATGCTCGGGGATACCGCGCTCTGCGTGCATCCGAGCGACGAACGCTACCAGCATTTAATCGGCAAGTCGGTGACGCAGCCGCACACCGGTCGGATCATCCCGATCATCGCCGATGGGCAACTCGCCGATCCGGAACTCGGCACCGGCTGTGTGAAGGTGACCCCGGCCCACGACCCGAACGACTACGCCTGCTGGACGCGCCATCCCGAGATCGGCATCATCAACATCCTCAATCCGGATGGCACCATCGCGGCCGGGTTCGGCGAATACTCCGGCCTCGACCGCACGAAGGCCCGCGCCGCAGTCGTGGCGAAAATGGAGGAACTCGGCCAGTTCATCGACAAGCAGGATCGCGACATCCCACTACCCTACAGCGACCGGAGCAAGACGCCGATCGAGCCGTTCCTGAGCGATCAGTGGTTCATCAGTATGGCCGACCGCGACGACAGCAAACCGGGCTTGGCCCAACTCGCCATTGATGCGGTGACGAGTGGGAAGGTGAAGTTCTTCCCCGAGCGCTACGCGAAGACCTACCTCGATTGGCTCGGCGAGAAGCGCGACTGGTGCATCAGCCGTCAACTCTGGTGGGGGCACCGCATCCCGGTCTGGACTAAAGTAAAAACTGCACAGTCAGACGAAGAAAAAGCTTGGTTGCATGGCTCACTTTTCGAAGCAATGCAAGAGTGGAAGTCGCAAGGAAGAGTTTCGTATAGGGACAGCGCAGATCCATTTTCTGAGGGCCAATTTCTAGTTTGCGTACAGGATGAAGCTGATTCGGACGTTGTCGATGCGATGGAAAAATACGGATTCTTCGAACGCGACTCCGACGTCCTCGACACCTGGTTCTCCTCCGCGCTCTGGCCGTTCAGCACGCTCGGCTGGCCGGAGCAAACCGCCGACCTCGCGCGCTACTACCCCACATCAACCCTCTGCACCTCGCGGGACATCATCACCCTTTGGGTGGCCCGCATGGTGCTCATGGGCGAGTACAACCTGGGCGAAGTGCCGTTCCGCCAAGTCTATATCCACCCGGCGCTGCAGGATGGCTTCGGCGAGCGCATGTCGAAGACCAAGGGCAACGGCCTCGATCCGCTCGACATCATCGAACTCTACGGCACCGATGCGATGCGCTACGGCATGGCCGCCATCGCCACCGAGACGCAGGACATCCGCCTGCCGGTGATGAACGTCTGCCCGCACTGCGGTGCGCAGATCCCGGTGAAGCAAGAGCACATGTACATGCGGACGAAGAAGCTCGCCTGCCCGCAGTGCAAGCAGAACTTCCGTCCCGGCGGACCCTGGCCGAGCGACGACCCGGAACTGAAGACCGCCAAGCAGGCGTCGGATCGCTTTGAAGTCGGCCGCAACTTCGCCAACAAGATGTGGAACGCCACGCGGTTCATCCTGATGAATCTCGATGGCTACACCCCTGCCCCGCTCGTGATCGTGGAACTGCCTACGGAAGATCGCTGGATCGTGTCGCGCTTGGCGACGACCGCTTCGGCGATGACGGCCGCGCTCGAGAACTTTAAGTTCGCCGAGGCCGCGCGGCTCATCTACGAGTTCACCTGGACGGAGTTCTGCGACTGGTACATAGAAATGAGCAAGGCCCGCCGGAGCGATCCGACCTGCCAGCGCGTGCTCGTCGGCGTGCTCGATGGCATCCTGCGGTTGGTCCACCCGATTATGCCGTTCCTCGCGGAAACTTTGTGGGAGTACCTGCACGAAGCGGCCACCGTGCGCGGCTTTCCAACGCCGGCGGAAGCCGAGGAGAGCGTCTGCATCGCCAGGTGGCCGGAGTTGGATGCGCTGATCGACGACTCCACGGAAACCAGCATTGCTCGGATGCAGGAGCTTGTGCGCGGCGTGCGCGAGATCCGCAACCGCTACCAAGTCGAAGACAAAGCCAAGCTCGAACTCGTCGTGAAATGCTCGGCCGATGTGGCCGCGGAATTCACCGCGCTACAGCCGTTCATCGTGCAACTCGGCGGGATCTCCACGGCGACCTTCGGCCCGGACGCGGTGAAGCCGAAGCAAGCCGGCGGCGTGGTGAACGAAGCCTTCGAGGCGTCGGTGAATCTGGAAGGGTTGATCGACTTCGCCGCCGAGGCCAAGCGCACCGAGAAGCAGATCGCCGACATCCGTAAACAAGTCGGTGCGATGCAAGGTAAACTCAATAACGACAGCTACGTGAAGAACGCCCCGCCCGAGTTGGTGGCCGAGACGAAAGCCAAGGTCGCCGAGTTGGAGAAACAGATTGGGACGTTACAAGCGAATTTGAAAAGCTTGCTGGCGGGTTGATTGCTCTCCGGCTGAAGACCCCCTTCCCTACGACGCGGTCTTCTGCGAGACTTCTTTTCATCCACCCTTTTCCCCGGTTCCACGATGCTCAAGAAAATCCTCGGTTGCACCATCGCCACGGCGGTGATCGTCTTCGCCGTCGTCGTCGCGGAAGACAAACCCCAGCCGAAAGAACCTGAGAAGGTCGAGCTCCCCGCGATGAAGTTCGACGATGTCAAAGAGATCGCCCCCGGCGTCTTCTTCCGCTATTCCTCCATCAGCGCCACCGACAAGACCGTCCCCTTCGGCGGCAGCAACAACATCTGGGTCGTCTTCAAAGAATACGTCGTGGTCATCGACGCCAACTTCCCCAAGGAAGCCGGGGATGTGCTGGAAGCGATCAAGAAGACCACGAAACTACCGGTGAAGTACGTCTTCGACACGCACCACCACGGCGACCACGCGTGGGGCAACACCGTCTGGGCCAAGGCCGGGGCGAAAGTGCTCGGCTCGACGAACTGCGCCCGATTGTTGAAGCTCAATGGTCCGGATGAATGGAAGAAAGAGCAGGACAAGAAAGACGGCCGCAAGGACATCAAGGAAAACGAACTGAAGCTCGTCGATGAATCCTTCGACGAAAAGCTCGTGCTCGACGACGGCACCCAACGCATCGAGTTCATTCACTTGGGGCACGCCCATACCCCTGGCGACGCCGTGGCTTACCTGCCCAAGCATAAGATCCTCTGCACCGGCGACGCCTGCGTGAACGGCTCGTTCAACTTCATGGGGCACGCCAACTCGGCCTCGTGGATCAAGGTCATGGAAAAAGCCGAGAAACTCGATGTGAAAATGGTCTGCCCCGGCCACGGCAAAGTCGCCTCGAAAGATCTGCTGGCGTTGCAACGCCGCTACTTTACCGACCTCCGCAATGAAGTGCAGAAGGGCATCGACGACAAGAAGAAGCTCGACGCGATCACCGCCGGATTGGAAATGAACTGGTACAAGGAATGGACTGGCAAAGCCGCCAAGGAAAACGCCGACAACGTGAAGCACGTCTACGACGAACTCATGAGCAAGATCGACCACAGCAAGCTCGGCTTCCGCGATGGGCCCGGTGGCCTGACCCCGACGGCCGTGAAAAGCGAATGAATCGCAACACGGGTTCAGACCTCGCCTGAATCGTGTCAGTACCCAGACGGAATCTCGTGTCCCCGCTCGGAATTCTGCCTTCAACGACCACTCGGAGTTTGCAACCGCGCGAATTGCGGCCTAGGTTTCGGCATCGCCACCCCTGCGAAGCTCACCGAGGCCGATGATGTTCCCGTATCCGTGCCCGTCTTGCGATCAACGACTCCTCGCCCCCGCCGAACGGGCCGGCCAACGGACCATCTGCCCGAAATGCCTGCGCCCGCTGACGATTCCGCAATTCGAAGGTATCGGCAGCGAAGATCCGAAGACGATGGTCGACCCTTCGGAAATGCCGCTGCCGTTGATGGCCGATACGCACACCCCCTTCCCCGGCTCGATCCGAATGCCGAATTTCGCCGCCGTGGAAGTGTCTTGCGCGACGGCCGTCGCGGTGGCGCCGGTGGAACTCCGCGCGGCGTACACCACGGATGATTTGACCTTCGAGTTGCCCGAGGTGCCGACGCATAGCCGAGGCGAGGTCAGCGAAAGCAAGCAGCCGCGACCGACCGTGACGGACACGCCCGCGCCGAATCCGGCCCGATTGCCGATCCGCTCACGCCGCGCGGCGAATCCCGACGCCCTCGGCATGGTCATGCTCAACCCGACTGGCCTGTTCGCCGTAGACCGGGCCGCGGAACTCTCGGCTGCGATTTCGATGCGGATGAAACCGCCGCCCGAGCACTCCGCCGACCGCCGGCTCATCATCGGGGCGTGGGCGTTCGGCACGCTCGCCGCGCTCGCCCTCTGGCTCGGCGGCCTCTTCTACAACCCCGAATGCCTGCCGTTCGTGGCACTCGTCGGCGGGGCGATGCTGGCCTTTGGCTTGCTGTGGCGAGCCTACTTGATCAGCCAAGACGAGAGCGTCTTCAAAGGTGTCCTCTGTTTGTTGCCGCCCTTCAACCTCTTCCGGCTCTTTCAGAAATCCGGGGACAACGGCTTCCGCCCGCTGCGATTCGCCGCGTCCGGGGCCGTCGCCTTGGCCTTATTCAGCACCGGAGCCTCGGCCCGTTCGTACGTCGAGAGCCGTTCCGTGTCACCGGGTAACGACACCGGCATCGCGATCAATGCCACGAATTTGCAAGCGGCTTCGGACAAACCGGATCGGCTGCTGAAGGCGATTGCGGAAATCGCTCCCGCCGAAGTCGCGGTAGTCAGCACGACCGAAGATAAACAGGCCACGATTGCGGAACTGCAGAAGCTGCTGAAGCACGAGCGCGGCGCGGTTCGCCTCGCCGCGATCGGCGCGCTACGCACTTGGTCCGAGGCCGACGCGAAGCAGTGGGTGCTTTCCGAACTCAGAGGGCGAGACCGCGACACCGCACTGGCGGCCGCCGGGCAATTCGCCGATCCGGACATCGTCGCGGCGCTCGGGAAGATGCTGCAAACACGCGAGTGCCGCTACGAAGCCCAGCGGGCTTTGATCGCCATCGGCAAACCGGCCGAGGCGTCACTGGTGGAATCGCTGACCACGGCGAACGACGCGGCCGCGCTGAGCATCATCGAAGTGCTGGTGCAGATCGGGGGTGC
Source organism: Gemmatales bacterium (assembly GCA_038247765.1). Lineage (GTDB taxonomy): Bacteria > Planctomycetota > Planctomycetia > Gemmatales > Gemmataceae > JALHQU01. The sequence goes on from JBBRUN010000089.1 coordinate 12,114, forward strand.
GAAGTCGCTGGTCGCCCTGCGGCGATTGGCGGAGCTTTCGCCATCGCCGATTGTGAAGCCGGAAGCCAACGCGGCGGCCGATCAACTGGCGGGCAAATTGAGCAAGTAGAATCGCTTCAACCCAAGTCGACATCCGGCAGCGCGGCGTTCGTCGGTTGCTGGAGCATCTCGTTCACGACGGTCTGCGCCAGCATCAGGTACGATTTCGAAATCGGGTGATCGGGGAATTTCCTTACGATCGGCTCGCCGGCGTCGCCGCATTGGCTCACCTGCGCGTCGATGGGGATCTCCCCGAGGAACGGCACGCCGATCTCGGCCGCGAGTTTGGCCCCGCCCCCTTGGCCGAGCGGGTGCAGCCGCGTGCCGTCGGGCAGGACCAAATAACTCATGTTCTCGATGATGCCGAGGATCGGCACCCGCACTTCTTCGAACATCTTGACGCCTTTGCGGGCGTCGATCAACGACACTTCGGCCGGTTGCGTCACGATGATCGCCCCGGTGAGCGGGGCCGATTGCGACAGTGTGAGTTGGGCGTCGCCGGTGCCGGGGGGCAGATCGACGATGAGGAAATCGAGTTCGCCCCACGGCGGTTGGAAGAGCATCGCCCCGACGGCTTGGGCGACCTTCGGCCCGCGCCAGATCACGGCTTGATCCGCACTCACGACGAAGCCCATGCTCATGAGTTTGAGGCCGAATTTTTCGACGGGGAACGGCGTCTTCGTTTGGTCGATCATCCCGAGGCCGAACATCATCGGAACGCTCGGCCCGTAGATGTCGGCGTCCATGAGGCCGACGCGTTGGCCGTACATGTGCAGCGCGAGCGCGAGGTTCGCGGCGACCGTCGATTTGCCGACGCCACCTTTCCCGCTGGCGATGGCGATGAGGTGCTTCACTCCGGGGAGCGGCGTCTTCGGAGGGGCGGCGTTGGGCGGAGGCATGAGGTATCTCTAGGCGTGCCGAACTCCGTGAGGAGTCGGGTGAGTTCAAGCGAGCGGAAGCACAGTTCCCAATCGGCGGAGCGCATCGAGGGTATAGATGCCGGTGCTGTGGCCATCGTTCCATTCGATCTGGTAAGCATACGCACCGACGGCCTTCATGCGAACGGGCGCCGGTGCACCGGCGGCCACTTCGCGATCCGATAGCACCCGGAACGGATTCGCCGGCTTCTTGCGTTCGTCGTCGCAGGTAGCGCACGGGCACACTGTTCGGAGGGTCCGCCAGGTCGTGTGCGTACGGATGCCGTCGGCCCATTCGATGAGCAGGCCATCCCCCTCGCGCTTGAGGGACAATGGTACGGTCGTAGTGGGGGAAGGGTTCATGGGGGAATTGTATTGGCACGCGGGTTCGCTAAGCTTGCGGAACGGAATCGGGGGGTCGGGCATGGCAAAAAAGAAATCGACAGTGGACATCGGCGAGGAA
>JBBRUN010000090.1:0-13486 GCA_038247765.1 Gemmatales bacterium
ACTACCAAAACGTCGCGGCCATCGTCCGCATCCCCGGCGTCGAAGAGTTGAATATCGGCCACAGCATCATCAGCCGGGCGGTGTTGGTTGGGATGGATCGCGCCGTGCGGGATATGAAAGAAGCGATGTGCGAACACTTTCCAAATCCGCGGAACTGAAACTGTGTAGGGTATGGGGGTCACTCCATGTACTCGCGAAAATCATCGAGCGGCGCGTCGAAATCGGGGGCCATGTACAATACCGAGCCCGCTTGGCTTCCCAGTTTTAGCTCGCCTTGTACTCGACGCATCTCGGTCACCGTCGTCACTACCGCCACCGGTTGACCGTCCTCGGTGATCTGCACGGCTTCGCCGGGCAGCAGCTGGTGGATCAACTCAGGTAAGGTCGCTTGGGCTTCTTGCATTGTGATCGTCGCCATAGCCCCGCCCTCCGGTGTAGAGAGATTATACCAACCTCGTCGCTCGCCACCTGCCGTAGCCCAAGCCGGCCAGTACCAACACCCAGCACAAGCCCGGCACCCAATCGCCGGCCCGCGCGTAGAAGCTGCCGCGGGAATCGAGCGGCACGTCGCCGCTGACGATGGCGACCTTCTTCTTCGAATCGCTCCATTCGTAGTCGGGCAATTCCTTCACGCGGCCGTCCGGGTCGATGATGCCGGAGATGCCCATGTTCACGGCGCGAACGACGCTGCGGCGCGACTCCACGGCGCGGAACCGGCAGATGGCGAAGTGTTGCTCGTGCTGCTCGGTGCCGTCGAACCAGCCGTCGTTCGACATGTTCACGAGGAAATCGGCCCCCGGCCGGCCCGACGACGGGTTGTACTCCCGCGCGATCGTCGGGTCGGAATCCTCGTAGCAGATCAGTACGCCGAAGGTGAGCTCGCGTTTCTTGACCTTCGGGTTGGCCGGCTTGATATCGAAGAGCGCGAACGTCTCGCCCGGCCGGCAACTGTAATCGTGCTTGTACGGGGTGAACTCCTGCAGCCACGGGAAGGTTTCCTTCAACGGCACGTACTCGCCGAAGGGCACGAGGTGCATTTTGTCGTAGCGCGTCGCATCGACCTTCCCGTCGGGCCGGACAAGAATGGCGCTGTTGCTCTTCCACATTTGCCGGCCGTCCCACTCGACGGCGTTCAAGCCGAGGAGCACGTTCGCTTCCCAGTTTTTCTTGCCGAATTCGCCGATGACGGTGTTGTCTTCCAATCCATCGCGGATTTCCTGCGGGGCCGTGGCCGGATCGGTGCCGTCGGCCATTTGATACCACGACCCGGGGAAACAGGTCTCGGGCCAGACCACGAGATCGGGCTTCGGACTGAAATTCGCGGCGCCGGTGCACAGCTTGTTGTAGCGCTGGAAGAGTGCCTTCGTGTCGCCCATCTTTTCGTTCTGCGGGATGCTCTCTTGGATCGCCGCGATGCGCGGGCCGGCGGCGAAGGGCGGGTGGATCAACCGGTAGGTCCCGTAGCCGACCACGACTAGCGCGAAGAGCGCCGTGCCCGCCGTGACGACCATCTCGCGGTGGAAGGTGTAGGGTCGCCACGCCGGGGGGATGCTGATGATCCATTGGAACAACCGCGAGCGCAGCGCCCATTCGTAGACCATACCGTTGACGGCGGCGACGACCGCACTGACGAGGTAGACGCCGCCGAGATCGGCCGCTTGTAGTAGCGGCAAATTGGCGTGCTGCGTGTAACCGAGGTAGTACCAGCCGAAGCCGATGAGCTGGAACAGGTGCGCCGGTTGCAGGAACGGGAAGCCGGTGGGGAAGTGCCCCCGGACGTATTCGAGCCCGATCCACACGATGGGTAGCGTGAGCGCGAACGGGAGCTTCGCGCGGTCGAGCCACCGGAGCAGCAACAGCGCGAGTGGGAAGTAGAGCGAGCAATACAGCGACAAGAACGGGAAGGCGAACAGGGCCATGGCCGGGTGGGCGACGCGGATCCAGCCGAGGCTCATGCTGAAGAAGGCGAGCCCGCCGAGGAACGCGGCGAAGTACCGCCGCTTGGCACCGACCCCGTCGGCGCGGATGAGCGACAAGAACGGCACGAGGGCGACGTACGCCACGGGGCCGAGATTCAACGGGAAGAAAGCGACCCAGAGCAACAGCCCGGACAATATCGCGGGTAAGAAGACGCGCCGCTTCGCGCCATCGGCGGCCGAGGCGAGGACGAGCCACGCCACCGGGCCGGACAAGAAGACGAGTTTGCGGAATGCGGCGACTTGGTCATCCCCCATCGGGGAGAAGCTCGGCAGATAGAGGAAGGTCAACCAAATCAAGATCGCGGTGGCCGCACCGAACCAATGCAACGAGCGGACGAGACGCGGCATCATGGGGGCATCCTGCACGAAGGGTTCTGCGTCACGGTTCCAGTATCAACGTATTCACCGCCGTGCCCGCCGCAAACGCAACCGGTCCGGCGGGCAGCACGACGAACGCGTTGACTCGGGCCAGCGAGCGCAAATCGGACGAACCGATCCACGGCAGCGCCGTGACGCGGGCTTCATCAACGACCGCGGGGTGATACGTCGGCCTGTCGTGGTTGGCCTTCAAGTCGTGCGTCAACGTCCGCATCCGGACGCGCGGCCCGACATCGACATGACCGAGCATCGCCCGGATCGCCGGAGCGACGAACAGTTCGAACCCGACGAACGCACTGCCGGGATTTCCGGGTAGCCCGAAGACGAGCTTGCGTCCGAGGGTGCCGAAGAGCAGCGGCTTCCCCGGCTTCATGCGGACTTTGTGGAAGTGGATTTCGACACCGAGCGAAGCGAGCACTCCGGGGACGAGGTCGAAGTCGCCGACGGAGACGCCTCCGGCCAACAGCAGAACATCGGACGAATCGAAGGCTCTTTGAATTGCCTGTTTCAACGCCGGTCCGTCATCGGGTCCGATGCCGAAGTCGTGGGGAATGCCGCCGAGCCGTGCGGCTTGGGCGAGCAGCATCGGTCCGTTGGTGTTGCGGATCTGCCCGTCCGTGGGAAGCTGCGTCGGGCCGACGAGTTCATTCCCCGTTGCCAGCACGCCGACGCGCGGCCTCGGGTACAAGAGCGACTCCGCCCGGCCGATGCCCGCGAGCAATCCCAGCAAGGCCGGCGTCACAGCGCTCCCGACGGGGACGACGATTTCCCCGGCCGCCATCTCCGCGCCGCGCGGGAGGACGTTCTTGCCCGCTGTCAAGCCGCTGTCAGCGATGATGACGGTGTCGCCGGTGCGTTCGCAGCGCTCCTGCATCACCACGGCGTCGGCTCCGTCCGGCATCATCGCGCCGGTGAAGATGCGGATCGCTTCGCCCGGGTTCACCAGAATCGCGGGCACCTTCCCGGCGGGCAGTTCATCGACGATGATCCTCGGCCCCGCGTCGTCGGCGCGGATGGCGTAGCCGTCCATGAGGGCTTTGGTGAACGGGGGAGAATCGATATCGGCCGCGACATCCTCGGCGACGAATTGCCCGAGAGCGCCAGCATCGAGCGACGCCGCTTGCGGAGGCAACGGCTCGGCGAAGCGAAAGACGATATCGAGTGCGGTGGAGACTTCGAGCATGTCAATGGGGAATTCCGAGTGGTTGCGACAACGACATCTCCATGGTTGACTCCCATAGAAGGCCGTCAGGGCCAAAAAATTCGACATAGCCGTCGTTTGTCACAAATCGAACGCCCAAAGTCGGGCTGGTAAAATCGTCGCGATCCGCGGTCGATATTGGCTTCAAGCTCTCGCCATTCCGCTGCCAACCGTCGACGTACATCGGTGTGTACGGATTGAGCAAGTACAATTCTCGCACTCCATAGCGATCGTACTCTCCGATGGTAGTCAGCAAGTGACTGAGACGCCATCGATTCGTAATTACCAAAATGACAATGTCCGACCGTTTTCACCCGTTTCTGGGTAGTAAACTTCTTTCATGAGAATCACTCACTTCGGGCGCTGGCTGAGAAGGTACGCCAGCAGATGATAGTAATCGCTTTCCGGGATGATCGCATCCACATTCGCCGGCATCGCGCTGAGGTTCGATTTCAGGACTTTGTCCACGTCTTTGACGGCGATGCGGTTCTCTTTCCCGAGGTTGTCGATCAGCACGTACACGGCCCCATCTTCGCGGACCAAGCCCGTCGGGTTGCGGCCGTCGAGCAGTTGCAGCGTCGTCGATTTGAACGCCGCATCGACGTTGCGACTCGGGTCGAGGGTGTCTTCGAGCAAGCGCTCCAAGCCGCGGATGCCGATGCCGTCCAGTTGCGGGCCGACCTTGGCGCCTTCGTTATTCACTTGGTGGCAGTTGGCGCAGTTCTTGGTGAAGATCTCCTTTCCCTTATTGAGGTCGGCTTTGAAATTCGGGAACCCAGCGCCGCGCTTCTTGATGAGGTCGTCGATGCGCTTTTCGGGGGCGGGGATGCCTTTGGTCAGTTCGGCGATGCGGGCGTCGATGTCCTTCAATTTGGTCGCGCGGAGGCGGTCGACGACGGCTTTTTCTTGGAGCAAGCGCGCCGGGGCTTCGCCTTTCTTGACGGCGAGGAGCAAGAGGTCGGCGCCGAAGCCGTCTCCGGCGAGCCCGGTGGTGAGCGCGAGCGCGGAGGCGTAGGGCGCCGACTTGAGTATCTCGACGGCGACGGTGGAGTCCACCGTCGTCGGCTTGGCCAGGAGCCTCAGGATGACGCGGTCCCGCGCGGATGTCGGAGTTCCGCTCTCGGTGGCCCAGGCCCGTAATTTCGGCCGCGCCTGGTCCGGTGCAACGAGCAGGAGCGCCTCGGCGAAGTCGACACGGGCATCGGCCTGTTTGGCTTCCCCGAACTGCTTTTCGAGCATCGAGGCCAGCTGAGGTTGGCCGAACGTCACGGTGTGACCCGCCGTGAGCCATTCGTTGAGCACGCGGGCCGTCAGACGGAGCAACTCCGGCGAAGTCTCCTCCAGCAAGTCGTGGAAGACGAAGCTCACCGTCTGGTTGCACACGCCGTCAACTTTCACGGCCTTGCCCATCCGCTCGCCGCGCAGCAGAGCCTGAAGGATCTCCAGCTTGTTCTGCAAGACCTCGGTCTGATCCTCGCGCCGCTCGCTGGACTTATGCTGGATCAATCCCTCCCAGAGCTTGGGGCGCTCCTGCCGGCCGACGAACTCCGCCACCTTGAGCCGCGCCACCTTGTCGAGCTTCTTCTCCACGAACAACCGGGCCAGGGCATCTACGGCGTCCGAAGTACCCACGGCCACTCCGACGTCAGCTAACACAGAGGTCGATTTGAAATCGGCATCCTCGAACGTCCAGCGGAACCCGCCTTCGCTGTTCAGGCTTCCCTTCAATGCCACCCGAGCCGCGTGCCGCAGGTGGTTGTCGTCGGCCGGAATCTTCGGGATGAACGCCAGCAACGGCTTCACAAAATCCGCGTCCGGCTGCGCCGTCATCGCATCGACTGCGGCGCGGGCCGCTTGCGGCTTGCCCCCGAGCGTCGCGATCACCGACTTCCGTTGCTCTTCGCTCAGCTTCGGCTCGACGCTCAACTTCCGCATCGCCTTCACTTCGTCCAACTGATCCGCCTCGAAGTTCTTCTCCGTGCGCTTCGGCCCCGTCCACACGATCCTCCACAACCGACCCTTCATGTTGTCCCGGCCGGGGTGCTTCAAATCGACTTCGTAGTGCCCGATGATCTTGTTGTAAAAGTCGGACACGTACAGCGCGCCGTCCGGGCCGAACCTCAAATCGACGGGGCGGAACCACGCGTCGGTGGTGCTGAGGAAGTCCGGGAGTTCTTTGCCGACGGGCGTGCTGCCTTTCCACTCGATGCGGTCGCAGTTGATGCGGTTGGTCACGCAGTTGCCGAGGAACATCACGCCGTCCCACTCCTTGGGGAACAGCGGCCCGGCGCCCCACGCCAAGCCGCACAGGCCCGTACTGCCGTGCTGGTGGTTGACGACGTGCGGCCCGAAGCCGAGGCCATCGTGCGGCTTGCTGCCGAAATGGTCGTAGTACGACCCGCGGATCAGCTGCGTGATCGGCTTGCTGTGGCAGCAGGCCGTGTACAGGTTCCCCCACGGATCGACGGCGATACCGAACGGGTTGACTTGCCCACGCGTGAAGATTTCGATCCGGCTGCCGTCGGCCTTGAAGCGGAAGGTGTGCCCGCTGTTCATCGCGATCTCGTGGCCGTCGCTGCCCTTCACTTTGCTGTCGTTGTTGAAGCCGTGGGTCGCGTAAATCCAGCCGTCGGGCATCGGCGTGAACGAGTTCGTCATGCCGTGGGTGTCTTTGAATCCGAAGCCGCCATAGAGGACTTCGCGCTTGTCGGCCTTGCCATCGCCGTCGGTGTCGGTGAGCTTCAAGATGCTCCCGGCTTCGGACACGATCACCGACTTGCCGTCGTCCAATGGCAACACGCCGATGGGGATGTTCAACTTCTCATCGAAGATTTTGATGGTCTTGGCTTTCCCTTTCTCGTCGAAGTCCGAGAGCACGTAAAGGCGGTCGGTTCCTTTACCCGCTTCCGCGGCCCACGGGTAGTGGTGCGAGGTGGTCACCCACAGCCGGCCCTTGGTGTCGAAGGCCATCTGCATCGGCTTCTGGATGTCCGGCTCGGCCGCGATCAGTTGGATCTCGAAGCCCTTGGGCAGCTTGAAGGCTTTCTGCTCGTCGGCCGGAGAGAGGGCATCGGTCTTGGCGACGAGGTCTTGCGCCGTGACCGGCGCGAGCAACACAAGCAGGGATGCCATGGAAAGAATGCAGCGCATGACTGAGGGCCTCCATAGGGTGGGAGGTCAGTTTATGGCTGGCTCGTCGAGAATCCGGGAGTGGAGTTCATCGAAGGTGACCGATTCCTCCGCAGTCGTGAGCTTGAGGTTCTTCATGGTGTGGCTCCAAGGTGTGGGTTGGGATCATTTGCGGACCGATCGCTGCGAATGCTTGCGGACGATTCGAGCGACCGCGTCTTCGGCCGCGTCGGCGGCTTCGGGAGAAGTCGAAACGAGATAGAGCAGAATGTCGGCCTTCAACCCGGCGGTATCGCTGGCGAAGTTTCGCAGGGACTCCGCGGCTTGATCGCGGTCGAAGGTGTCCCCGAATCGAGCGTCGAAGCGATCTGCAAGTTGCCGCGCTTTCACTCCCAGCTTGTGGGTATCCTGCGCCGGTTCGATCAGGTCGAGCCGGTCGATTTCTAGGCTGTCGGAAGGGGCGGTAAGCTTCATGGCATTCTCCGGGTTCAGATTTCGAGGTCGCAGTAGCGGCGGCAGACGGCGAGAAGCTCGTTCCGCGTCTCCGCTCCATAGGCGTCTTCCGAAAGTCGGGCGGCTCGCTGTTATGGGTTTCCAGCGTTCGTGTAGTCGGCCCGGAAGAGAACCGCTTCGCAGAGGACAACGATTTGATGCGGGTTCGACACGCCGCGCGCGTCCGCCTTCGGGCGCGCCAGCGGACGTTTCGGGGGACGTTTGATCGCGATCATCACGTGAACTCCGAAGGTTGGAGGCCGGGAAAGAAGTCCGGCGAACCGGGCGTTGCTGTCGATCAGAAAGGCATGTCGCCGTCGGTGTGAACGTCGGACTGTCAATAGCCTGGTTGTTAATAACGGGGTTATTTCTTGGAAAATCTCGGCGGTGAACTCCGGCGGCTTCGCAAGGCCACCGGGCTGACGCAAACGGACTTGGCTAAGAAGTTGGGTGTGACCCAAGGGATGGTCACACATCTAGAGACTGGGCGCGCAACGATAGCGACGACTGCTCTTCTGTTCTCGCTCTGCTCCGCGTTCAATGTGACATGCGAACACTTTCGATCTTATCTCGATAGCAGCGAACCGAACCGCCCACGACCGTGAAGCAGAAGCCGAAGGGTAAGAAGTAACCCGACTTGTACTCCATATCGAACGTGATATACTGTCAGCGATGGAACCCGACGCCACTCCACCTCGCAAAAACGTCGTATTCCTGCGCGGGGAAATCAAGTCTCCGCCGTTCACGGCTGAAGGGAGACACGGAGCCGGGTCGCTGCTCCGGTGGTTGCAAGAAGGCTTGGTGGTGGGTATGCCTTTCGCCCTCCCCCTGCCGAGCGTCGGCCCTCGCTGTCTCGAATTGAGAATCAGGGACGCCCGGCACCTATGGCGGATCGTGTGCCGGATCGACGCGGATGCCATCGTCGTCGCCAATATCTTCGCGAAGACGGGGAAGCCGATGCAGCAGCGCGAGTTCGTCAAAGCCGCCCAAGCCCTCAAGGATTACGACGCCAAGAAGCGATGAAGGAGAACCGAATGAACCCCGAAAAGAAAAAGCGACTGGAAGCGGCCGGATACGTCGTCGGCGACGTTCAGGATCTCCTCGGCTTGACCGCCGATGAGGTTAAACTCATCGACCTAAAAATCCAGGTCGCCCGTTCGATCAAAGCGGCGCGGGAAAAGTCGGGAATCACCCAAGCCGAACTCGCCAAGCGGATCGGATCGAGCCAGCCGCGGATCGCAGCGGCCGAAACTGCCGGGATGGGCACAACGCTCGATCTGCTCGTCCGCATGCTCTTCGCGGCCGGTGGAGAGATGAGTGTGGGCGTGGTTGTGAAAATGCCCAAGAAAGCAGCTACCCCGAAGTACGCCTCCAAGAAAATACTCCTTCGGCGGGCACCACTGGCGAAGAGTGGGAGGGGGAAATTGATCGGACTCAACATGCTGGGGAAGTCGAGGAAGCCAGAACCCGTGGCAACCTGAATCCTGTTTTCCGAACACCTGGGGGTGAGCGATGGAAAAGCCACGTTCTGGCATCTACAGCCAAGAACGCAGGAATCGGTGCGCGAAGATTCAGCGGTAGATCATGGACAACTGGCAGAAGACCAATTCCGAAAAGCAAACACCTTTGTCGAGGCGCGGCTATTGGTGATCCTAGCGGGGATTGAAAGGAACTGCAATTCGCCGCATCGACATGGGTGTAGCAACGATTCTTGGAGGCTTGGTCGGTCACGCTCGGCGTGACGCCATACCCGTACCGGATTCTCACCGGCGTCACGCAAAGCGTGATCTACGAAAACAACTCATCGCAAAGAAACTCCAAGAATCGTTGCTATAGGTTTAGCTTTCGGAGCTTTCGCTGCTTTCAGCAGGGGGGGGTGTGGAGAATGACCGAAACCTGAAAGCTAAAGATGGCTGGCAACGATTCTTGGAGTTCTAACAAAATGGGCCGGAGGCCGGGTGGCGTCTTCGAAACCCGCCGCTGGAAGGAATTGGGGTTCCCACTCCAACCGAAGAACGGCGGCGAAAACTCGGCGCCGTCCTCGATTGCTTATTACAATTCGCAGCACTCCGACCGTTGACGCGGCCGGCTCGCCTTATTGCTCGCTGTACAAATCGTGGACCATCGGATCCAATCGCTTGATGTTGCGCTCGACCGCGAGCACGATCGTTTGCTCCTCCAAACCGTCGGAGCTGGTGGCGACGGCGGGGATGATTTGCCGGCTGTCGGGGAGGCTGAAGCGCATGGTGAACGAGCCGTCCGGGCGCAGCTTCACCGGTTCGTTTTGCAGGGTGACCGTGGCGGTTGGGTCGGTCTTGCCGAAGACGACGAGCTCGGCGTCGAGGTCGAAGTGGAACTTCTTGAGCTTGCCCGGGGTGGCGCCGGTGCCGAAGGAGCCTTCCTTGATCGGCCGGCGGAATTGCTCGTCGAACAATTCCTTCAATTGCGACGGGGCGTGGCCCGATTCGAAACCGGTGGACATCGCCAGTACCCGGTCGGCCTTGGCCGGGTCGATCTCGGCCGCCCAGCTATCTTCCAGCGATTCGGTCGCGCCGTTTTTCGGCGGCGTCACCACGTTCGACCGGGCAAGGACATAGAACTGGCCCCGCTTCGAAACGTAGCCGATGTCGGCGCGGTAGGTCCGCGGCGGTTGGGGCACGTCGATGTACCAGTGACTGCAGCCGCCGTGGACGTTGATGTCGCGGATGGCCGTCTCGGAGGTGCTGGTCGTGTCTTGGGACGTGACATCGAATAAGCGGATGATCGGCTTGGCGCCGTGCCAGTCTTGGCCGAGCGCGGCTTCGGCGCGTTGGACCGACTGCAACGAGAGTTCCCAGTAGCAGTGGAGCCAGAACGGATCGGGCACCATCAGCACGATGCGGTCCTTCGTGTGGCCGGGCTTGTTCTTCACCGACAAATCCTTCTCGGCGGGGATCGTCGATTCGACTTTGGCCTTCGCATCGGGCTTCGGTTTCGGTGCCGGCGGTGGAGTGATGAATGGCTTGTGGGCACCGCTACCGTTGCTGCTCGGCTTCGTCGGCGAGACGACCGGTTTCGGGGCCGGCTTCGCGCTGGTCGGTGGGGAGATCGGTTTCGGCGCCGGCTTGGTCACGGGGGCTTTCGCGAGTGTAGGCGCGGCGACTTTCGCGGCCGGCGCCTTCGCGATGATCGGGGCGGGCTTCGGCGTCGGTTTGCCGGCCGGAGTCTTGCGCGAAACGGTCGGGGCCACGTTGGCCGCGGGCTTCGGCTTTGCGGCCGGGGCTGGTTTCACAGTCTTTTTCGTCGGCATCGGAGAAACTCCCCCCCGCACGCATGCGGAGGTCGGCGGGGCTACGGCGAAAGCTTCGTGCGGTGGTGGAGGTGGGATCCATCCCGATGGTGAACGAACCCACTAGGCGGGGCCGAGCGGAGAAAGCAACTCGAAGGTCGCGATTTTCCCCAACTCAAGTAGCAGTCTAAAGAAATGCACGGTGGCGTGTCAACGCGACTTGGGCAGTCGGCGGTGGGTTTGCCGATTTTTTCGTGCGCCGGGTCGGATTGCGCCAAGTTCAGCAAAGATATCGGCGACTGCCCAAGTTCCGTGCAGTACCGGCGACTTTCATGGGCTTGTGAAAAAATTCACGAATACTCCGTTGCCACCTCTGTCGGTGTTTCCACAATGAAGTGTACGAGTCCATTATAGGCAACGGACATGGCCAATCGGGCCATCGGGATGCGAATATGCCACCCGAAACGCCCGGAAAACAGACTCGGCCGGTGGTGGCGTTGGCCGGAATCGGTTCGGAAATGGTCGGCTTCACGCTAGCGGGTGTGCTGTTGGACTGGCTGATCGATTCCCTGCCGGTCTTCACCATCGCGCTGACCATCACCGGGTTGGTTGTGGCGATGTGGCACTTGATGCGGTGGGCCAAAAGGCGGATCGAACCGTGACGCCACTCGATTGGCACTTGTACGGTGCGGCGGTCGGTGGAATCTCGTGTGGCCTGTCGGCGGCTCTGAGTTACTGGCTCGCGCTGAAGTTGTTGAAGATCGGCCCGGTCGGCCCGCTGGCCGCAATGGTGTTGGGATTGGTGCTGCGGACGACGATCGGCCTCGGCGGCTCGGCCATCGCTTTTACGGTGTCGAAGGGTTGGACGGCCGGAGCGAGCGACAAAATCGCCTTCTGGCTCTGGGTGCTCGGGGCGTATTTGCTGAGTTTGGTGGTCGAACTGGTCCTGTTGGTGCGGCGACTGCCGCGACCGAAGCCGGCGAACGAAACTGGGAAAGGATGACGTATGCTCCTGTTCGCATCTGATGCCGCTGCCGCGCCCGCCGGGGGCAAGAAGGCGATCGATCCGTTCGAGCACGTCGTCGATTCGGATCACATCGGCATCTTCGATTCGACCCACACCGCGATTCACCTGCCGGGCAAGCTCGGCGAGTACGTCAGCATCACGAAGTTCCCGATTTTCTTGCTCGTGGCCGCGATCATCGTCGGCGCGATGGTGCTTTGGGTGGCGAACAAGATCAAATCCGGTGAACCGCCCAAGGGGAAGCTCTGGAACTTCATCGAATCGCTGCTGTTCTTCGTCCGCGATAAAATCGCCCGCCCCGGCATCGGGTTGCACGACGGCGATAAATACCTACCGTTCCTCAGTACGCTGTTCCTGTTCATTTTCCTGTGCAACCTGTTCGGGATGATCCCGTTCCTGCCATCGCCCACCGCCCACATCTACGTGACCGGGGCGTTGGCGTTCATCGTCTTCGGTGTGGTTCACATATCGGGGATTAAAGAAAACGGCGCCGGCGGATATTTGAAGACGTTCATCCCGCACATCCACCTCGAAGGCGGGGCGGGTATGAAGGCCTTCGGCCTCGGTTTGCAGATCAGTATGGCGATTCTCGAATACCTCACGGCGTTCATCCGGGTGTTCGTGTTGGCCGTGCGTCTGTTCGCCAATATGCTGGCCGGGCACACGGTGCTGTTCATGATTTTGTTCTTCATCAAGCTGGTCGCCGACCCGGATTACAAGATCGCCATCGCCCAAGATTGGATGTACTGGCCGGTTTCGATTTTCAGCGTGGTCATGGTCACGTCGCTGTCGCTGCTCGAGATTTTCATCGCGGGGTTGCAAGCGTTCGTGTTCACGTTCTTGGCGGCGATTTTCATCGGGCTGGCCAAACACCCCGCCCACTAACCACGGAACCGCGTTACACCGAAACTTCCTCTTGAAAGGGTTTTTGCCATGCGTCAGTCGTTCGCATTTTTCGCCGCACTCGCCGTGCTTTTGTTCGCGGTCAGCCCGGTTTCGGCCGCCGAAGGCGCCGGCCACGCCGCCGCTATCGGCATGGGTTTGAGCGTGCTCGGCATCGGTATCGGCCTCGGCATGATCGGCTTCGCCGCGCTCAGCGGGATCGCCCGTCAGCCGGAACAAGCCGGTGCCATCCAAGGCGCCATGTTCATCATCGCCGGTCTCGTCGAAGGAGCCGGGATCATCAGCCTCGTGCTCTGCCTCGTCACCCTGTTCGTTTGATTTTGGCCCCGGCCCCGAACGGAGGTGCCCCATGCGATTTGCACACTTGGCGTTGGTTGCCGCGTTCGGCTTGCTGCTGATCGCAAGTCCGAGCCTCGCCGCCAAAGACGACACGACGGCCGCGACCAAACCGGGCGAGCCGGCCAAGGATCCGCACGCCGGCGAGAAAAAAGGGGGCCTGAGCTTCCTCGCCCTCGAACGCTACGACCTCGGGATCTTCACGCTGGTCGTGTTCGGGCTGCTCTGCCTGATCCTGATGTGGTTCGCATGGCCGAAGATTTCCGAAGGCTTGGCGAAGCGGGAAGCGGTGATCACCGGCGCTCGCGACGAAGCGATCCAAGCGCGCAAGGATGCCGAGGACATCCGCGAGAAGTTGAAGGTCGAGTTCGCCCTCGCCCAAGACAAGATCCGCGCGATGATGGACGAAGCCCGCCGGGACGCGGACGCCCTGCGGATCAAAGAAAAAGAAACCGGCGTCGCCGAAGCGACCGCCGAACGCAAACGGGCGCTCGCCGACATCGAAACGGCCAAGCAGCAAGCCTTGGCCGAGATTCAACAGCAGGCCATTCAACTGGCGTCGCTGATGAGCACGAAGGCGGTTCGCCGCAGCATCACGGCGGACGACCACAGTCGTTTGTTGGCGGAATCGCTCGATGAATTGAAGCGGACTGTCACGAAGGCGTGATCTCGGCTTTTCCCGAGCGGTGGGGGGGGGGGCCCCCCGACCGCGGACGACAACACACAACAAAAAAAACGAGGGTGGGCGACGCCCCCCCCGCGGGGCGGGGGGCAAG
>JBBRUN010000091.1:0-13476 GCA_038247765.1 Gemmatales bacterium
AGGGCGTACTTGCCGGCGATGACCGCTCCGACGTGCTCGACGGTAGTGGGGTCGGCGGCGGTCGGGGCGGCGCCCCCATTCGCGCCGCCGAACGACGCGGTTTCGTCACCCGGCGTGGTCGAACGGAACCGACCGAGCACGCGGCGGATGATGTCGGCCGCCGCGGGGTAACGGGTCGCGTACTCTTCCGGATCCGGGTCTTCCCCCCGGGCCAAGCGGGCCCGAAAATCGTCCGCGGCCATCGCCACCATGTCGGCCATTTCGTCGCTGGAATCAGTCATACGAGGTTCCTTTGAATTCCGCGGTCGCCGAGCAATCTTTCGAGCCGCACCAAAGCCCGCCCGTAGCGCTTGCGGGCGGCCGCAGGGTCGATCCCCAACAGAAGGCCGATCTCATCGTACGGCAAGTCATCGACGTGACGCATGAGGAGCACCTCTCGGTCGTCGTTGGCCAAGCATTCGATCGCCTCCGCCACGCCGGCGACCCGTTCTTGCCGGACAACCGCCTCGCTGGGCGATGGACCGGGGTCGAGCACTTCCCGGGCGAGTAGGACGGACGACCAGTCCGGTGCGGCTGCCTCCCTGGCGATGTCCCGCTTGGCCGCCCGGTGATCCCGTCGGGCGTTCCGCAACCGGTCGTAGGCCGCCTTTCGGGCCCACAGATGGAACGGAACCGGTCGGCCGGAGAGGTACGTGGGCAGGTCCCGGGCCAGGTCGGCCTGGGCCTGCTGAACGACGTCGGAAGGGTCCACGCGAACCCGAATAGCCGGGTCGAGGTGGATGTCGACGAATGCCCGCAACCCGGCCCGGTGGTGGGCGAGCAGGTCGTTGACGGCACCCATGTCCCCGCCGGCGGCCCGGTCGAGAAGCCGGCAGGTGTCCTCAGAATCAGGCCGGGGGTCGCGCCGAACATCAGGCACAGGTTCTCCTTAAAGTCGGCCAGCCGATCGGCTCCGCGGTCGGGGTCGTGGGCCCAACCAGCGGGCGGCCGAACATCATGGCTGGACCCGGCGGGGGCGGTTCCCGGACAGCGGCTTATATCTTTCCCACGGACCGGACAGAAATGTGACCGTAAAAAACGAAAAATCTTTGGCCTGCTTGTCGCGGGGCTGACTGCGGCTGTTACTCATCGAAAGGTTAGCACACTAGGCCGTGTGGAAAGGAGCGATATAAGCCTATTCAAGGTAATGGATTATGGCGATTGGCTGGTGCGTGCCCACACGGCTTAACACATTATCTTAGAAGCCCTACAAAAGATTTTCGGTTTTTGCTGTCACATTTCCGTCCGGACCGTGGGAAGGGTGTAGGCCGTTGTCCGCGAACCGCTGGACTGGCCCGTTTCTCCTTCCTCGAAAGGATCGCACATGTCCACACGCCCCACCTGGCTACGCGCCGCCTTAGGCCGCCTCGCGCTTCGTTCCTGGCTCGACCGCCCTCAACCGGCTTCACCCAATCGCACCCTGCTCGGGTGCGAAGCCCTCGAAATTCGCACAGTCCCGACAGTCACTCCAATCCCGACGGACTGGCTTGCTAACACTCAGGGCGGTTCCCTCAACCAGTACACCGGGTTGGTCTGGTACGACGTGAGTGGCGCGACCTCCGGGAGCTGGTCATGGGGAGCCGCGAACACGGAAGCGGCGAACAGCTCTCGCAACGGTTTCGACGACTGGCGGTTGCCCACACTCGGCGAGGCTCGGGCGGCCGGCACGGAACAGCTGGCGAACGCGCAGAACTTCTTGAACACACAGTTCGGACCCCAAGTCCCCTACTGGACCTCCACCGCCGGCTCGAAAATCCAGGGCAAGAACACCTACTGGACGGCGCATCTCCGTGAGCCAGAAAGGGCGGCGGAACAAATTGTGGCCACGAACTTCAGGCTGCTGGTGACCATCCGCGACACCGCGACTTACGTGGACGACGGCGGGGCGGGGTATTCGGGGGAAGGAATGTGGGTGACCACCACCAGCGGGAAGAACCCCCAACCCATCTCCGGGTATCTTGGAGATGCCCGGACGGCCGTGGCCGGGACCGGTTCGGCCACCGCCACCTGGACGTTCAGCGGCTTGGAAGTCGGGGCCAGTTATAACGTCGCGGTGACCTGGAAAGCAGCCGCAGGGTACGCCAACGCTCCATTCGTCGTCCGGGACGGCCTCACCACCTTGGCGAACGTGAGTGTCAATCAGCAGGTCGCCCCGAACGACTTCCAAGTGGCCGACGTTATGTGGGAGGGAGTAGGGGCGTTCACCGTCGATTCGGGCACCCTGTCCGTTCAACTCAGCAACTTGGCGAACGGCACGGTGGTCGCCGACGCGGTTCGGATCTTCAAGGTGGCCGATGCCCCGACCAGCCCGCTGATCGCCGATGTAATGGGCACGACTCTGAACGCTCCGAGCGTGAGTCTCAATCAAGTCACGTCAGTGCTCCCCGAAGCAATTCACCGGTGGGAGGCGGCTGGAGAGGACACCTCGGCGTTGGCAAAACTCGACATCCGCATCGCGGACTTGGGTGGGGCTACGCTCGGCCTCGCGTCCGGGAACACCATCTGGCTGGACGCGACGGCGGCCGGGTGGGGTTGGTTCGTCGACACGACCCCGGGAGATGACTCCGAGTTCCGTACCCCCGGCGACCAGGGCGAGCAGGGGCGGATGGACCTGCTGTCGGTGCTCACGCATGAAATCGGCCACCTCCTCGGGCACGACCATGACGAGAATGGAGTGATGGCCGAGTCCCTGGCCGCCGGCGTCCGGGAGACACCGGTCGCCGTACCGGCCATCGCCTGGCCTGCGGTCCCGGTGGACGCACCCCGGCCGGTTGTCACGCCGGCGCAATCGCGGCCCGATCACCCGGCCTTGGTGTCCGACCGCCCGCTGGTTCGGCCCACGACCCCGACCGCGGAGCCCCGGAACGCCGGCATCGCGCGGACACCGGTCGCCGTCGCCGTCCCTACCATCGCCTGGACTGCCGTTACGGTGGACGCACCCCGGCCGGTAGTTCCGCCGGTCACACCATCCCGCACGCAGCCGCAGCCCGATCACCCAGCCCTGCTGACCGAACGCCCGCCGGTTCGGCCCACGACCGAGACCGCGTTGGCGTTCGTCAAGCCGCCCGAAACGGCATTTGGCCCGCTTCCCAACCCGCTATGGGGCGTCTACGTCGACTGACCCGCCGAAGGGACCGGCCGGGGTAGGAACACCGGCCGGCCCCTCGCCCGTGGCTCGCCCTCGGCTTTGGTTCCCATTCCGCCCGGCTCGGCTTTCAGTCGAGCTGGCCAAGTTAGCTAGGCACTGCTTTAGCACCCCCAAATGGCCGATGAAGGTGGTAGGGATCAGACGGCGGGGCCGGTGCATGATTTGACGCGGTTGAGCCGGTGTTGGAGAAGATGCGCCTCAGGCATAAGCGGGGCGAGCGAAGAGCCGTCTGAAGCGATTGGCCGGGGAGCAGGGTGACAGCCGTGCGTCGGATTGGAGTGGCGAATTCCATCGAATTCGATCACCGCGCAGCGTTGACCTCGGCTGAATTTCGACCGCGTCGAGTTCAGGCCGCTTTGCGGCTGTAGGATTTCAACACCCCCCCCGAGCCGCTGCTTGCAGCGGATCAATTTCAGCGGCACTTCGTTCGACTCAACCGGCGATGGAAATGGCAAGATCGGCTCGTTGTCCAAACTCTGATGCGGACGCCCGGCATGGTAGTGCTCCGTGAATTCCCGACACAGGTAATCGAGGTGCTTCGTCCCCATCACGAAGAAGTGATCTAAACACTCCCGGCGGATCGACTGGATGAACCGCTCGACGAAGGCGTTCAGGTTCGGGGAACGGTAGCCATTCCGCTGAGCGCCTTGACCCGCTTCCGCTCCAACGCCGCCGCGAACGCGGCGGAGAACTTCACGTCCCGATCGTGTTGGACTGTGCGTACCTTCAACCCGCGGCCCCGTGCCTCCTTCACGAACGGCTCCGATTGCGCGATCGCCCACGGTTCGTCGGGATTTAGCGTCGCTGGGGAGAGTACGACCTGCCGGGTTTTCACATTCATGAACACCAGCACGAAGGCATACCGAAACCCTCCGGCTGTGATAATCCGCTGCGTGAAGAAGTCGCACTGCCAGACCGAATGGGCGTGGCGCTTGAGGAAGTCCTCCCGAGTGCCGGCGCCTCGCTTGGGGCCGGTGTCGTAGCCCTCCTCCCTGAGAATTCGTTTCACGGTGTTCCGGGAGATCGCCTTCACTCCGAGCTTCTTCAACTCGCCGAGGATGCGTGTGGAACCCCAGCCGTTCTCCCGGGCCGGTTTCACCACCAGCTTCCGTACCTCGATCGGCTTCGCCGGGTTATCTTCTACGAGAACAATGCTTCGGTCCGACACACGTCCGACACACCGAGAACACCGGCGATGGTGGGCGAGTTCTGCCGATGTCCGGTCGCGTGTGGCACCCGATCGGTGTTTCACTCGCCTTCGATCTGGGCGAGCGCCTTGGTCGCGGCGGCTGCGACCCGCGCGTTCTTGTCGTCGAGGCACTTCTTCAGTTCCGGGACCGCATCCTTCGCTTTGGCGCCGTGCATCCCGAGAGCCAGCATCGCGGCTTCCACATTCCAGTCCGGCTTCCCTTCGTTGGGCGGCCCTTTGACGACGGCGATGAGCTTGGGGACGATCGGCAGTACCAATGTCGGCCAGAGCGTCACGATCGCGGATGGTCCGAGTTGGAGCGACGTCGCGCGAGATCCCATCGGCCCGTCGAGCGGTTTGTTTAACTCTCAGCGCCGGGCAGCGATCGACTTCACCCGCGCCCAGCGTTGGGCGTACATAAAAGAGATGCCGTCCAGCGTCGCTTGGGTTTCACTCGTGTTCCGGAATCGCTTTCTGAGCAGCGCCATCCACTTCGACGCCGTGGATTCGCTGATCATCGTGCCGGGTCGGTTGAAACCGGGGAGGAGGGCCTTGGGCACTTCATGCCGCCGGAGCAATGCAGCGATTCGATTCTTCATCGCCGGGACGTTGCGCGCGCCTTTGCAGTCGCGACGGGCCCGGTAGGCGGCTAGCATTCGAGACCTGACGGGGTGACGGAGGGGGATCCACTTCCTGAAGGCGGAAACGGAAATCCCGTCGGAGATCGTCAATCGGTAGACGGTGTGGCGCGGCGGCTTGCTGGGGATCACGTCGTAAGTGCCGAGAATGCCGAACCGAGCCAGCAGAAGCGCCGCCTGCAAAACGCAGCGCTTCGACGTCATGTTCAAAATGACTTGCCGCTCTTTCAGGTAGCCCTCCGCGTCGTAAAGCCCAGCCAAGAAATTCGCCGCCAAGTCAGCTCCGCCCGTTTCGATGCAGGTGGGAATGGCTTTTTCGTAAACGGATTGGGCGACGGCTTCTGGGCAGTTGATTTCGAGCCATTCGCACAGGAGTGCACTGTCGGCGTAGCCGTAGTGCGATTTAGTCGCGGGGCGGCGATCCACCACCTTGGCCGCGATGCCGAACTGGGCGGTGACGATGCGGGCGATTTCTTCGGATTGGACTCGATTTTCGTCCGTCCACTGGAGGCGGCCCGTTGTATGGATGGGCTGATTCGGCCGGTGGTGAATCCCGCCATCACCGCAAATGTAGCCGATCAGGTATGCGAAGTCGGCGGTGAACGCGGTGGGCTGGAGGATCGGCTTCTTCCGTTTGGAGATCCGGGTCACGATCGGCAAGGGAGCTCGCGGGCTTTCTCCGTGCGGCATCGACTTCGCACCCACCAGATAATCGCCGCGCCGGATTCGAGACGCCTCCCGGCAAACAATCTCCTCGCCTTCGAGGCACAGGACCGTGTGATTGGGTACACAGGACAGCTCTCCAGCTTGGGTAATGATCTGGAGGGATCCGACGGCCGCCTCGGAGTGCGGCGCGCGCGTTCGGTGGGTCGGAACATCGGATTCGGATGCGGCTAGTCGGGACTCTGCACCGCACCTCCGGCGCCGCAACTCTCGCTTGACGCAAGTCCGGCAACGGCCGTGCGCGGAATGATTCAACCGAGTGCTCCGACACTCGATGCAGGACTCGTGGTTCCGGCTCCACGATTTTCGCTCGGCGAGCGGGTTAACCGAGTGCACTTCACCGACCGCCCCGGCCGGGTGGAGACTCGCGGAGAGGGGTGACTCTCCAAGTGATGCTCCGGTGGATCGGACAACCCGATCACCGGCGGGAACATCGCTCGTAAACAACTTGGCTTGCCGCATAACGCATCCTTCGCGTGAGAGTTTTCCCGGCCCGGTGAAGCCAGGGGCCCGCCAGTTTTCCAAAGCCGATTCGGGTTGTCGGAGTGCGGAGCGAATCGGCGAGCGGGATTTACTGATTGTCCCAACACAGAGGGGTTGCGCCCAATAGAGGATCGCCGCATCCGCGACAATATTCGCGAATGATCGAAAGGCGTTTCCGCATCGGCCTCCGTGCCACTGACGGAGATTCGAACGAAGTCACGGGGCCGACGAACTGCTCATGGGCGGCTCGGTCATGTCGTTCATGTTGGTGAGGAAAGTCCCCTCCATCCGCGAGCCCACCCCGCTGTCCCCGCCCCCGCCTCGCGACGAGGGCATAACCTTGTCGGCCTCGTCTACGATTGCGATCGCCGGCGCGTGGGCCCGGATGATCTGGAACGCCTTTCGAGTCTTGGCCTCCGTATCGCCGACAAGTGAGCCGAACCAGTTCCCCGGTTGCACCATGAGCGTGGGCAGGCCCAGCTCGTTGCCGGCGGCCTTGGCGAGCGCCGATTTTCCAACGCCCGGAGCCCCGCAGCAGACGATCCCCTTGGCCCGCACGTCCGGATCCGCGTCGTCGTACTTGTCGGGAGTGAGCAGGCGTTTCAGGAAGTCCTTGGCCCCGTCCAAGCCGGCGATGTCGGCGTACTTCTCTTTGCCCTGGTACAGGGTGACCAGGCCCTCCTTGTTCAAGATCTCGGACTTCTGCTCCCACACGTACTGCGGGTCGACGCGGGATAAAAGGACCTGGCTGGCCGCGAAGATGCCGTCGATCTGGAGCCGGGTGAGACCCAGGGCGAACCGGCAAATCTTCTTGCGCAGTTCGGGCGATATCTCGTCCGCGTCGTCTTCGTCGTCTTTTTCGACCGCGCCCTGCCTGGACTTTATGCTGCCGGCCAAGAGGATGGCGATTTCCTCCTCGTCCGGGAGCTCGTGCACCAGGTTGCGGAACAGCGGGTTCACCTCGGGGGGCAGCTGGGCTTCCGGGGGCATGATGCCCACCAGGAACTTGCCCGTGTCGTCGTTACCTTGGATCCCGTAGGGGTCGTACAGGGTGGCCCGGTTCTGCTGGTACTTGTCCTGGTCCCGGATTTTGTCCCCGACCAGGTGGGCCACCAGCGACACCATGGCTTCCCGGTCCCGCTCGAAGGCCAGGTGGAGGTTCTTCACCACCAGCACCACGGGCCGGACCTCGCCCACCGCGAGTTCGTCCGCCCGGGCCGTCTCGCGCCAGAAATCGACCAGGCACTGCCGCACGCTCGGGGGCGGCTGGGCCCCGCCCGGCCCGGCGACGGCGTCCAGGAAGCTGGCGGCGTCGTTCACGGTGGGCTGCGGCTTGCCGCCGGCTTGCTTGGCTTTGTCGGGCGGTTTGCCCACCATCCACTTCGTGCCCACCGTGACGTCGAACACGCGCATTTCCCAACCGTGGAGCAGGCAGACGTCGTAGAGGATCTTGATGCAGTCCCGGACCTCGTCCGTGTCGATGCGGATGGCCGTTTCGCTGGACCCGATGGCCGTGCCGAACTCCTTGCGCAGGTTTCTGAGCATGGTTTCTCTCTGTGTGTTGGACGTGGGGCGAACTCGGGGTCGCGAGTCGTTAACATCCGGATCTCGGCACGGCGCTGAGCTCACACACTGTTCGAGAGCGGCGTCGGCAGCCGGACGGGCGCCGACTCGAAATACGCGGTCTGCTTTCGCACTCCCTTGCAGGTTTGCGTCCATTTCACCCCGGCGGCCTCCCACGCATCGAGCATCCGGGGCAGCGGCAGCTTTTCCTCGAAGCCGAACGACCGCGCCAGCGCCACGGCCGAATCGCACAGCGCCGGACGATTCACCGAAGGGCCGCAGGGCCCGAGCTGCGAGGTCCACTGCTTCAGGATCGCGATGGCGCGCTCGGACGGGCGGTCTTTGGCATCGGCGAGTCGGAAGCAACCGGCGAGTTTGTCGAACGCGCGGTCGCCGAGCCCGATCCGAAAGCGCGTCCCGTCGAGGTGGAATTGGAACCCGAGCCACGCGGCGGGCGCTTCGCGGAGATCGCGTCGGGCGGTTTCGAGTGGGTGCTTGAGGAGCATGCCGCTCGGTGTGAGGATCCGGCGGAGTTCGGCGTCCGCGTGCGCGGCCGAATCGGGGTTCGGGCAGAGCACGGTGAAGTCGTCGACGAAGCGGACGTGGCAGAGGCCCAACCCGGCTTTGCGGAAGGGCCGGTCGAGAACCCGGCAGAGATAAAATTCGAGGGCGAGGGGGCTGAGGGGGCCACCTTGTTTGAGACCGCCGAGCGAGCGCGATTGCGGGGGCAGCACCAGAGTCAGAAATGCGGAGAGGCGTTCGCAGGGGAGCACTTGGAAGAACAATTGGATCAATCGGTCGAGCGGTACGCTGCCGAAGGCGTCCCGGAGGTCGTGGGTCAGCCAGACCGGATGCTGGTTGAGCGTCAGGTCCCGGGCGACGGCCAACGCCTGTTCCCGGGTTCGACGCGGTCGTCCCGCGAAGCTGCGCGGGTCGAAATGCGGGTCGAGTAGGGGCCGGAGAACGAGCGACGCGGCCTTTTGCACGACGCGGTCGCGGCCGTCCATCAGCACCAAGGTCCGCGTTCCCCCCGAGGCCTTGGGGATCTTCACCGGTTGTTCTCGGCCCGGCGAGTAGCGGTCGCCCGCGATGGCCGCGCCGAGGACTTTGCACAGCTCCCAGAGTTCCCGTCCGGAAAGGATTTCGACGGGGATGCCGCCGGCCACGGTCGCTTTCGGTCCGCGGGCCCGCAAATCCAACGCCGCCGGATGGAGCACGCGCGGATCCGCGATCAGTTTCATCACGTGCGGCGTCAGCGCTTTCACCGCCCCGGGTCCATCCGCCCATGCGCCGCGAAGTACTCTGCGCCAGCGCCCGAGGGGGGCCGCGGCATCGCCGCGATGATCGTACAGTCCTCGGGGATGGGAATCCCGTTCGAGTTCGGCTTCCAGTCGTTCGCTCACCGCTTCTCACCCCGCAGTTCAGAAAAATGGGGAGGGGAACCGGCATCCTTGCCGGAACCCGCACCCCTCTCCGGTCGAAAGGCCGGAATTTTGCCGTGGGATAGGCGAAGCCATCCACAGGAAGCAACACCGGGGTAAATCTCCAGTCGGTCCCGCAGAAGGACGGACAGGAGTTACCAGCAGTGTGCTTTGTCCACCGAAGAGAAGAAGGTGACTTCTAATTCCACGGTTGTGTTTAGCCGGCCGTGTCAGTGGTTCCGGTGTCCGCGAGGGTTGATTCCCACGGATACGGCTACGGGCACGTCCTCTGGGATGGATTTGCGACCGGTCCCGTGGCGGTCGTACGGAGTTGGCCCTGTTACGGGTTCTCCGCGAAACGGGTGTGTCGGGTTGATACCCGGACAACCGCTCCAAGTGGGGAATCATGTCCCCGCGTGGTCCTGGTGTTCGAGTCGCTTCCGGGGCCCGGCTTCCCAGCACCGGACGGATTCGTACGCTCCGGCGTAGTGGCGGATCCGAGATTGCGCGTGGCGGGCGACGGCGGGGTGGAATCCGTCGGCGAAGTCGACGAGCAGGCCCGATTTCGACTGCCACCACGGCCAGTTGATTTTGGGGAGGGGCCACGGCGTCCCGGTCGCCCGGATCAGCACGCCGGCGTGGAGCGCTGTCTCCATGCCGCCGAGTTCCGTGACGATGGCGTCGCAGCCCGCCGGCCGATTGAAGACACTGTCGAAATCGTCGGATTCCCAAGCGGCCCAGAGGACCCAGCCGGGCAGGAGTTGGGCCAGCTCGCGGGCGTGGACCGGGGTTTCGACGAGGATCGCGACGCCCGGTACGGCGGCGGTCAACAATTCGTCGGCGACTTCCTTGGAGTCGAGGAGCGCCGCGAGGGATTTTCGCTTCTTGGACGCGATCGCCTTCGCCAAGGCGGCGATGCGGGCGTTCCGCTTCGCGTTGAACCAGATCGACGCTCGTTTCAGTTCGAATGCGTCGGAACAACTTCCGACCGCGGTGCCGGGGGTGTTGAGGATCAGGGCCGTCACGGGTGGCACCGGGCGTTCCGGCGGAACGACGACTTCGGCGATGACCTGGAGGCGGCGGTTGAGGTCGCCGTCGGAGGTCCACCGGCGCCGGGAGAAGGATAAGATCCGGCGGTACTGGCCCGACGTCGCCACTTCGAGCGCGGCGTCCGAAACGGTCGATTCGGCATCGGGCAGGACGAGCAAATCGAAGTCGCCGCTGTTTCCGCGCGGAAACTGCCCGATGAGCCCGAGCGACACGCGGCGGTCGCGGATCTTCAACTTGGAAGTGAAGCGGCCCAGTGGCTCCTCGGGGAAGGCTTCGACGAGCCGACGCGTGAACGCCTTCAGCCGCTTGTGCGTGGGCAATGCCACGGCGATGCGTGCGTTCGGATAAAGCCGCGCGACGATCTTGGTGAGTTCGGCGATCTCGTAATCATTTGGGGTGACGATGCGGAGCGCGCGAGTGGCTTCGATCGCGTCGATCGTCTCTCGAAATTGCTTCGGCGGCCAACCGCCCGAGGATTTCCAGCGCTCCGAATCGACGCGGTGATCCGCCGCGTTGACGGGGTGGCCGAGCTTCGCCAGCATAGCGGTGACGGCGCCGACGGTGCCCACGGGCAGTTGCAGCATTTCTCGGGATTCGATTTGCCCCGTCGCTTTGTCGTGGGTCTGGCGGGTGAACGTCGACGTGAAATGGTCGGAGAGCGCTCGGCGTGCAAAATGTCCGAGGCCGCCCCCGAGTGAGAACTCCAAGAGGTCGACGGAGAAGGCGTCGCGGATGGCCGGGATCACGGGCGTGAGCGTGGCCCAGTGGGATCGCTGGATGTCGAGAAACGCGGGGCAGGGGGTGGACATGGTTGTTCCAATAATGGGATATCGGGTCGAGGGTGATCGGGAGTGGACACCGTGTCCGAGTCGAACTTGGGACACGGTGTCCGAAACGGAGGTTTCGCGCCGCTATGGCTGTGCGGGATCCAGTTTTGATAACAGGCCTTTAATGAGCTGGCGTCCGCGCCGGAGCTTGTCGCCGTGTCTGCTGATCCTTTGCGGGTGCAGTTCATCGATACGATCGTGGAGGTCGTCGTGCGATTTGTCCAGCGCGCGGATGAAAGAGTCCAAGGCGTCGGCGACCTTCGAGTGCCGGCCGGGTTTCGCGGGGAAGTAGTGGCGGTAGACGGTTTTCGCATCTTCGCCCTCGCGCAGTCGCTCCGCGAAGGCTGCGCGATCCTCCGCCTTCAGCCGGCCCACCCGCGCGGCCTCCACGATGCCGAGTTGTTCAGCTTCGAAGGCTGCTTGCACCTCGCGGGGAGCCGCGAGGATGTGGAGGTAACGCTGGACGGATTTCAGCGATTTGCCGGTGATCGTGGCGACCCGCTTCACCGCGGCCGCATCTCCCAGGGGACCGCGGTACATCGTGCGACCGCGAGCTGCGAGTTCGAGCTCGACGAGCCGCACGGCGGTGCGGACACGCTCCAGCATCGAGAGTTGGCGCCGCGCTGCGTTGTCGGTGAGGAAGAGTTTGTCGATGTCGGCCCGGGATGCCCCGATCAGGTCGTAGCGCATCAAGACGTTTGCGGTCGTGTGGCCGAGTTCCAGAAGAATCCGCGCCCGGGTGTGACCGGAGATAATCGGCAAACCGGGGAAACCCGCGGCGTTTCCCGGTGGGAGAACTTGGATCGGTACTTTGACACCATTGAGTTTGATGTCGGCTTTGAGGAGTTCGAACTCGTGGGGGTTATACTGGCGGAAGTAGACTTCTTGATCCGGGTGCGGCCTCAAATCGACCAGCCGGCGTTCCTCCAGACGGGCCGTGAGGGGCTGTGGACTCGTGGCTTTGGCTTTGGCTTTGGCTTTCAAGATTCAATCTCCCTTGGGTCGATTCGTTGGTGGGTACTTCCAACTTGACGTCGTTTCTATTCAGGCACCTCGGCGCTCTAGACTCTCGGCCGCAAGCGCGCTGGCGGATGCCCGTTCGCCCGTACTTCTTTGCCGAGTCGCGCTACCGAATGCCCCGGGTTCGGAATCGACCGTCGAGAGCGCCGCGAAGAACCCGTCGAGAGCGGCTGGCGAGACCAACCACCGGCCCCCGGCCCGGATAGCGCGGAGTTTGACACGCTGTCCGCCCAGCGAAGGGACGCCTTTCAGGATCCACCGCGTGATCGTGCTCGGGTGCAGGCGCTTCGTGCTCCGACCTGGAAGGCCCGCGCAAACCTGTGCGATGGTGAGCAAATCGCCTGTGGGAGTTCCGGGCGTCATGACTTGCCTCCGGCGCTCTTCACCGGCTCGGCTTCGACGCCCGGGAGCTGGGCGTCGTCGGGGCATTCAAGCTTCCCCGCGAGATCCAAAAGGATGCGGAGCCGTACGGCGAGACTTTCCGTTTCCGCGAGCTTCTCTCGGATCGCTTGGCTGCTCGGTATGACCGCGAGTGGATCGAATGATTTGCGTGGCATGACACCCCCTACCGTGATCGGCACAGGGGAAGTTTAATGGTCTCGATGGGGCGAATCGCGGGCGCGGACAGGGCAAATTAGCTCTACTTCTTCTTGTCCGGGTAGAGCACTGCGGAAATGTGATTGTCGCGGCGCACGAGCAGCCAGCCCAGTCTTTTCAATTTCGGGCGCAAACGCTTGAGAGTCGTAGGCACTTCGGCTCCGATTGCCAGCTCCAAGTCCGGGATCGAGATGTTGCCCTTATTCGCCAACGCTTTCACAAACTTCAATTCTTTGCCGATCAGCGCTGCTTTCTCCGCTGCCGCCAACAACCCCGTGGCCTGCTCCGGCTGCTCCGAATGCTCGGTGTCGCGGCGCAGCAGTAGCAGCGTTTTTACCTCCGCGATGTGCTGGCTTAGCAGTTGGTACTCGCTCGGTGGATCGGGCCTCTGCACGTGATCGGCCTCATATTCCATGGCCGCTCTCGCCGCAGGGGATAGCTGGCTAAGGAACTCGTCCCAGTTCCCTTGGTCTTCGTTGTCGTCTCCCTCGCCCGCGTCAAGCCTTGGAGTACTATTCATGCGACTGTCTCACTTATCGTGGCCGCGCCTGCGAAACCACTCACAGGATGTTACTGAGAATGGCCCCACATGTGTTCTTTTACACCAGACTATCCGATCTTGCCCGCGACGGCAGCGGCCAATTCTTCGTCGCGCTCGGCGTAAATTTGCGTCACGTCGGCGCGGCTATGACCGAGGAGCACCTGCGCAGCTTCCAGACCGTGCAACTTTCGGACCTTCGTGGCGAACGCGTGGCGCAGCTGGTAGGGGTGCCAGCTG
>JBBRUN010000092.1:0-13451 GCA_038247765.1 Gemmatales bacterium
ACCCCCAAGCCCCCTCTCCGAAGTGGCGGGGGGGTGACTCCAACAAGCGGAGCTCAATCGAGTTCTGTTTGTTTGGGTGTAACCGCGTTCCCGGCGCTTTCCTCAGGAGAAGCTGGATCGACGCAAACTCAACTCGGGATGGCACTTGGGTCTCTGAAAGCCCTTGATCCCAGGCGACCATGAACGAAGAAATCGGTTTTGATTTCGGGCGCAGATGCCGGTAAAATCACCCAATATACTTTTTGAGCGAGAATTCACGGCATTACCATCGGCGATCTCCCTTGTTTCCAGGCAATCCGCCCTCGCGGAAACGCGGTTACACCCTACTGAACATCGCTTCGATGCAAAGTTCGCACTCTTCCTGATTCAGGACACAGAGGTTGTGGCCAGCACTTTGCACAGCACTTCGTTCACCATCGCCGTATCCGACTTGCTCCGCACCGCGTCCCCGAGCTTCCGCTTCATCATAGAGAACCTCGATTCGACGTTGCTCCGCTTGTGCTCGGGTGCCGGTGCCGGCACGAGTGGCTTCCGCACGGCAACAACGAGCCGGGGGGATTCGAGCGCCCGCGAGTCTGTCCGAAGTGCAAGTCGCCCAACTGGGACAGACCGAAGCTTTATGAGCGGAAAGTGAACCCGAGGGACTGATGGGGCACCACTCGCCAAGGTTCACAAGAAAAACTGTCAAGGCCATCACGACAGCAAGTCCATATTGGTGAAGATGTTGCGCCACGTAGAACGGAAATATTTTCGATTTTCTGGGATTGACAGGCCAGAAAGACATCGCCAACGTGTCCTGTTGTCAGTAAACCCGAGCCATCCCTGTGGTATAGTATCTCGGGACACCTTCATTAGTCGGTGACGAGGCGGCTGTGGAGATCGAGTACGCTTTTTCGTGTCGGTACGCCGAATCGAACCCCGATGGAACTTTTGACACCATTGGGACAGGATTCACCTTTGTCCGCGTCCGCAGCTATCCCACCGTAATACCGGTGATGGTAGTTCTCAAGCTGCATACCACCGGCCCAGCGCGTGAGCTGGAGGTTGGGGTGTCCGTAATAGGGACGACCGGCGAAGCAGTGCTATCAGCGACTCTAACTCTGACCCCCGTTCTCCTTCCGGACAACGTTTCGCTCACGCCGCCAAATACAGCCTCGGTGGTTCTGAACCTCGGGCCTATGCCCCTCCTTGCCGCTGGAAAATATGTGATTAACATAAGCATAGGCAATGGCGGCGAAGCAGCCAGCATCGCGTTACCCCTACAAGCTATGGAGGCCGAATCATGAGCCGCTTCCTAGTAGCCCTTCCTTGCAAGCCCGGTCAATCGGTTGGTGTCTGGAAACCTGCCGGATTGTACGTCCAGTCGCCCGCTTACAGTGGACGGCGAAAAGGCATGGACTGCGATGTCATGAACACCCACGCCGCCGCGAAGCTCATCGGCGATTACAGCCAAGTCTACCAGCTGAACTCGGCCGAGATCGCCCGGCTCTACATCGTGTTGGAATACGATGAGGAACTCAGTGCAGAAGACCGGTTGGCTGAAGAGATGGAGAACATCAAAGCGGTTCGTACTATGGCGACCATGCCTGTCCTAACAATGGAAGACTTCTCAAAGGTCAAGGCAGCATTTGGCTACTAACCCGGCCGAATTTCATTTTTGGCTACAGGCCGGGTAGTTACAACACCGTGTCCATTCCCTTTTCCAAACTCGTGCTAGGACAGATTGTTTGGGCCAATCTGCCAGACATGGGCGGGAATCAGACTGTGGACCACCGCTTTATCATCATCGTGCCGCCGAAAGTAGACCTTCCAGAAGCAACAATGGGTGTCGTTGGGATTTCGACCAACCCGCCACGAGCTGGTGACGAACACACTGTTTTTGACTTGAAACACAACCCCAAAGATGGCGGGCACAGAACCACTAGTCTTACGAAGCCATGCCGCGCATTGCTTGTGGTCGCACGACGACCTCAGAATAGACGAGGTCATCAACCTAGGTGGAAGCCTATGCGACTTTGAGAGGCTGGCTGTTCTAAAAATCTATTGGACACTTCGCGGACTTCTGCCCTGACACCGAGCAACCGAATTTTGTATCAGACGGCCGATTTTCTTATCAGGCCATCATTCCGTATCAAAGCCGACATTGATCCGTCGATCTCGATATTGCAGATAGACCTCAAATCCTGCGTCGGAATCGACCTCGACCAATTCTCCGGATAGGTGACCTGTCTGAAGTACCGACTCGCAACTGTCGGCGATGGTCTCATCCTCTTGCCGCCAGTCGATCCAGAATACTGTAGCGTCCTCGGCTAGCAAAGCATGGACGGCGTCTTTTGTGGGCGATTCGAGTACCGCAACAACCTTGGCGATATCCATGCGTCAGCCCTCCACCAAAAAAACTATCACGCAAAGCTCTCGGGTCTGGCAAATCTTTCTGGCGGTCGAAACATTCTGCATTCTCAGCAGTAAGTGAGACCTCACCCCCAAGCCCCCTCTCCGAAGTGGCGGGGGGGTGACTCCAACAAGCGGAGCTCAATCGAGTTCTGTTTGTTTGGCCCCCAAGATTTGCCACACTAGTGTATCGATCGATTTTGACGGTGAAGCGTTTTCTGGAACCACAAGCGTTGGCGAGTGGTTGAGTCCGGCCCCGAATTGACGGTGGGCCTTCGATGGCGGAACACCACCGGGACAAGCCCGGTGGCTCGTGAGGTTCAATTCAGGCCAAGTGGTTCATTGCAGTTGAAAGTTGTCGTCAAAATTGAGTCCCAACGGGACGACAGAAGGTAGCCAGGGGTGGAGCGAAGCGGAACCCCTGGAATTCTCTTATTCTCATTCCCAGGGGTTCCGTTGGGACTCGATTTTGTGAAAGTGGAACTCCCACTCCCTGCCGCGAAGCCGAAATAGTCCGGTTGTACGTTCCCTTTCCCGTTGACTCCCCCGCCCGCTTTGCTATTACCGCCCACCGTCCGCGATTGTGCCTTGGGGGAAACTCGGCACAGCGCGGGCACCGCCAACGAACGAATTGCGGGGCTGCGCCGGATGGCCGACGAGACCACGCCCATCGCGGCGCCGAAAGAAGCGATCCGTCGCTTCGCCGAGGCCCGCGGATGGGAGCCGTACCACAGCCCGAAGAACCTCGTCATGGCGTTGGCCAGCGAGGTCGGGGAACTGTGCGACCTCTTCCGTTGGCTGACGCCGGAAGAGTCGCGGGCCGCCGCGAGCGACCCGGTGTTGCGGGTGGCCATTGCCGACGAACTGGCGGACGTCGCGAACATCGTGCTGCTGCTGAGCCTCCACACGGGCTTGGACCTCAGCGAGGCGATCGCCGCGAAGCTGCTGAAGAACGCGATCAAATACCCGGCCCCGCCGGAATGATGGTTCCCGATGGCTCGGAAGTTTTTTCGCAAGGGGGGAAGTGCGATGCGGACCCGTATGAAACTCGGCTGGAATATCGTGGGGGCCATCGGCCTGCTCACCGTGGCCGTGGCTGTGCCCGTGATCGCGCAAACGCCGCAGTACTATCAGTCGAAGGTGGCTCCGTCGCCGTCCGGCACGTTGCCGCCGTCGAACGTCCGCCCCGGCACCGGCGTCAACACGAACCCGACCGCACCGACGCCGGTGCCGTCGAAGCCGCGGCTGACGCAACCGGTCATGGCCGGTGCCGACGGCGTCCGCACCGTCTCCGCGAACGACTTCGACCTCAACAAACCCGAACTGCCGAAGCTGCCGCCGGTGGGTGGCGCCGGCCCCGCGACGCCCGCTTTCTTCCCGCCGCCCGCCATCACCGTTCCGCTGCCGCTGCCGACGCTGCCGGGCGGCTTACCGGAACCGAAGACACCGTTGCCGACCGTCATCGCGGAACGCCCGACGCTCGTGGTTCCACCCGCGACTGTCCTCCCGATGTCACCGACACTCCCGCCCACCGGTTTGTCGCCCGCGCCGCTGATGCCGATGCCGTCGATCGCGCCATCGCTGACGGCCAATATCCCGTCGGCCGGGGCTTTGTCGAATCGAGTTTCGCCGAATGTCAGCGTCGAGTTCGAAGCGCCCGAATCCATCGGCGTCGGCCAAGCGCTGACGTACGCGCTGGTCATCCGCAACACCGGCACGACCGCCGTCTCGGGCATCCGCATCGACGAAGACGTGCCCGCCGGTGCGACCTTCGTATCGAGCGAACCGGCCGCCGAAACCAACACCGATGGCAAGCTTTCGTGGGCTTACGGCAGCATCGAAGCCGGCGGCGAAAAACGGATCAAGATCACCGTGAAGGTGGCCGAAGAAGGTGAGGTGAAGAGTCGGGCGACGGTGAGCTTCGCCGTCGGCGTCGAAAGCAAAGTGAAGGTCACGAAGCCGAAGATGGTGCTCGCCCTCACCGGGCCGGAGTCGGCCCGCACCGGCGACAAAGTGCCCTTCCTCATCAAAATCTCGAACGCGGGCACCGGCCCGGCTGCGAAGGTCGTCTTGCAAGCCCGGTTCAGCGCCGGCCTGCAACACCCGCAAGGCGAAGTCATCGAAGCCGAACTGGCGAACCTCGCGGCGGGGGCCACGAAGTCGCTGACGCTCGAAGCCTTGGCGAACAAGTCGGGCGGGCAACTGTGCAGCCTGACGGTCTGGGCCGACGGCAACCCGCCCGAAACGGCCAAGACGAACCTGACCGTCGTCGAGCCGATGCTCGTGGCCAAGCAGACCGGCCCGGCACGCTGCCTGGTGAAGGCCGAACCGGTCTACGCCATCGAACTGACCAACCCCGGCACCGCCGCGACCGACCCCGTGACGACGTGGACCGTCGTCCCCGAAGGGTTCGAATTCGTCGCCGCGTCCGAAGGGGGCGAGTTCACCGCCGCGAATAAGACGGTGACGTGGAAGCTGGCCGGCTTGGCCGCGAACGGCACCAAGACGCTCACGGTGAAACTGAGGGCCATCGCCCCGACCGACGCCACCATCCGCACCGTGGCCCAAACGGGCTTAGCCGAAACGGCGACTCCGGGCATCGCCCAAGTCGCGGCGAAATCGAAATCGCTCGAATCGAAGGCGGAGTCGCCCGTGAAAGCCGAAGGCGTACCGGCCTTGCGGTTCGAGGTCATCGGTTCCGAAGGGGTCGTCGAAGTCGGCAAGGAAGTGACCTACGAAGTGAAGATCAGCAACCCCGGCACCGGCGCTTGCACGAACGTCCAACTGGTGGTCGAACTCGCCGATAGCACGACCGCCACCGATGCCAAAGGGCCGACCGTCGGCCGCACCACCGGCCAGCAGATTCTCTTCGACCCCATCGGCACCGTGGGGGTGAAGGGCGAAGCGATCTACCGGGTGAAGGTCAAAGGCGCACAAGCCGGCGACATGCGGTTCCGGGTCAAGATGACCTGCGACCAAAACCGCACGCCGGTGATCAAGGAAGAAAACACCAGGTTCTACAAAGAGTGATTCGATTTCGGATTTGCGATTGCAGATTTCGAATTGGAAGAATGGGGAATCGATTCTTCAATCCGAAATCCGCAATCGCAAATCCGAAATGGCAACGGCGGTGGGTTGTGCCGGGGGGCGGAACCGACTGCCAGGGATGGGGGTCCGGACGTTCGGGGCTGCGGTCGCTGTACCGCGCCGGGCGATTCGGTACGGATTAAATCCGGGCGCGCCCGTTCGCGGGGCACCCGGTTGGGGGAGATCCGGAATGACTGCAGGAAGCGTCGATAATTTGTTGCAAGTGAAGGTTCACATCCGGTGGATGATCCGCCGCGATATGGCCGAGGTTTTGCAAGCCGAGCGCCAGAGCTTCGAGTTCGCTTGGACGGAGGAAGATTTCCTCCAGTGCCTGCGGCAGCGGAACTGCATCGGCATGGTCGCCGAGGCCAACGACCGCATCGTCGGGTTCATGATTTACGAACTCCACAAGAACCGCCTGCACGTACTGAACTTCGCCGTCGCGCCGGGCTATCGCCGGCAGGGCATCGGCTCGCAGATGATCGTCAAGCTCATCGGTAAGCTCGCCAGCCACCGCCGCAGCAAGATCAGCCTCGCGGTCCGCGAGCGGAATCTGTCGGCCCAGCTCTTCTTCCGCCGCCAAGACTTCCGCGCGACCCGCGTCCTGCGGAACTA
Organism: Gemmatales bacterium; assembly: GCA_038247765.1. GTDB lineage: Bacteria > Planctomycetota > Planctomycetia > Gemmatales > Gemmataceae > JALHQU01. Next base: position 6,094 of record JBBRUN010000092.1, read on the forward strand.
CTACGAGGACAGCGGCGAAGACGCCTTCGAGATGGAACTCGACCTCGACGACGAGCCGCGCTCGGGCACGGTCAACCGCATCGCGCAGTACGAAGAAAAATGATTTCGATTTACCGCAGAGGAAGCAGTGGACGCAGAGAGTTGAGGAGGGTCTGATACCTTCTTCCTTTCTTTGCGACCTCTTTCTTCTCTGCGGTGAAAGTTCCGGATTCAGACAATCAACACTCCAGGGATGGACGGAGCATGAGCATCCAGAAGCTGTCGTTCACCCGCGCCGTTGCGGCCGGGTTGATCCTCGGCGCCGGCGGCTTCGCGGCGAATGCGGAGCCGATCCCGATTGCGCCTCCGCCGATCTCGGTTGCGGAGCCGCGGCCCGATCCGAACCTGCCGGTACTGCCGACGCTCGGTTCGTTCCCGACGCTGCCCGTTCCCGCGCTCCCGGCCGTGCCGGAGTTGCCGAAAATCGCCGAGATTCCGCAGCCCGCGCAGCCTGTGATCCCGGCGCTACCGACGCTGCCGGTACCATCGTTGAATCCCGAAAATACCTTGCGACCGGCTCTACCACCCCTTAACCTGATTCCATCGGCACCGGTATTGCCGACGCCGTTGGCACCCGAAGCGATCCCGGTCGCGGGCGAAGTCGTCCGGCCGCCCCGGAAGATTGGCGACGAGGTTCTCGTTCCGCCGATGCCGGTGAAGATTCCGGCCGAAGGGAAGACGCCCGGCCCGCTCACGATTGCACCACCGCTGCCCGCACCAGGAGAACCCCCGATGCTCTCGCTCAAGAAACTGACGCTATCGACGGCGATGGGCGTGGCGCTCGCGCTCGCCCCGACGAATGCGATTCGCGCCGAAGACCCGAAGCCGATGCCAACGCCGGCCGAGATCAAGGCCATCGAAACCGCGTTGAAGAAAGAGATCGGCGACCTCAAAGACGAATTGAAGAAGTCGAAAGAAGTCGTGGGCATGCTCGACCTGCAAGTGATGGGTCGCCAAGACGGCAAAGGCTTGACCCTCACCGACGATGGCCTGCTCAAGCGCATGGAGAAGCTCGAGAAGGCGATGAAAGAGATCGATACGAAGCTGGTGACCATGAACGAAATGCTGGCGAAACGCACCGTCGGTTCGTCCCCGCTGGACGGTGCCAAGCCTGCCGCCGGCATGGGCAAGGTGAAGGTCGTCAACGAATTCAGCACCAAGATTTCGATTATGGTCAACGACAAGTCGTACCCGATCGACCCAGCGCAGACCAAAGAAATCGAAGTGCCGATGGGCACCTTCAGCTACTTGCTGATTGCCGATGGCACGACCAAGACGACCAGCGCCATCAAAGAAGGCGAGACGGTGACGCTGCGGATCCGGTAGCCTTCACCCCCGGACTTTGTACCCCTTCGGGCTCGGTTCGATATCGGCTTCCTTCAACAACGGCTTCTTCTTGAAGGGCGTGTAGAGCGGATCGCCGACGAGCGTCATCATCCAACTCGTGAGTAGCGTCGTTTTCGCGTAGACCTCGCAGAGGGTGTACTGGCCGGTGGCGAGGAAGCCGAAGAACTCCGCCGGCTTGGGGAAACCGAGGGTATAGGGCTCCGCGACGGGGCCGAGCGTCGCGCAGACACCGGCGTTCAACAGGTGCGGGCACCAGACTTTCGTGTCTTTGCGGCGCAGCGAAATCGCCTCGCTGCTGGCGAGGTGCCAAGCGACGGAACCTTTCGTGTAGATGCCGCTGTCGATGAAGTTGGCGTGCGAATACCAGCCCGCATATAGCGCCGCATCGGGGCACGCCTTCGCCGCGAAGAGTTCCGGCTTGTCGTCGATCACGACTTCCATCCCGGCCTTTTTCAACAGTGCCCCGGCCTCGCGGAACGAGGCATCGTACCCTTCGTACCCCGTGCCCTTGGCGGCGTCTTTCTTGATGTCGAACCCGAAACCGCGGGCATCGAAGTAGGCCTTCCCCTTCAAACCTTTTTCTTCCGTTTCGATGGCGTCGTCGACGAGCCGCTTGGCGATCTCCGGCGTCGGCCCGTCGAGCCGGGCCGTGAGCAACACGCGCGGGCTCTTCCCGGCTTCGGCGGCGGGCGTCTGCCAGTACAGCGGGTTGATGACCCAGCGGTTCAGTTCGTATTTCGGCCACCACAGCAGCATCAACTCGCTATCGACGGCGGCTTGGCTCTCGGCGCCGCTGACTGCCCGCTTGCGCCGGTTCAACGATTCGACCTTCGGTTCATCCTCGGCCTTCTTGGCGGTTTCGATCTCGTCGTCGAGCTTCTTCATGGCGTCCTTGTCACTGGTCGCCAGCGTCTTCGGGCCTACCCGCAGCGGCACACCGTAGACGCAAAGGATCACCTTCGCCGCGTCTTTCTTGTCTTTCAGCGCTTCGCGCAGCGGCCCGGCGAGTTTCTTCTCGTAGTCCTCCCGCCCGATGTCCTCGATGATCGGCAGCGACAGCGCGATGACGTTCTCCGCCGGCACGAGGCGCTTCTCGCAGTAGTGCTTCGCCACCGCGAGGGACTCTTTCGAATCCTTGTTCGCGACGATGAAGACATCTTTCGGTTCGAGCGCCGACAGCGGCGCTGCGGCCAAGAGGACGACGATGAGTGTTCGCATGGCGGCTCGCTGAGTGCGCGGGGCCGGATGGCATTCCGACCGATCGGCATTGTACACTGCGGTGTCTCATTCCATTCCAATACTCTGGGGCAATTCGAACCGACAATTCTTGAACACCCAACGATGGACTCGAACCCGTGCGCCTGAGCCTCCGCTACCGCCTGCTGATTCCTCTGCTTTTGTTGCTGCTGGCAGATGCCGGGGCGACCGGGTGGGCGGCGGCGCTGGCGGCGGATCGCGAAGAGAACCGCATCACGGAGCAACTGCGGGCCGTGGCCAACACCCTCACCGAGTCGCGCGCCTTCCCCCTGACGGCGCGGGTGCTCGAACAAATGAAGGGCCTCTCCGGCGCCGAGTTCGTGCTCAACAAACCCGGCGACGAACAGATCACGACCTTCCCGGATCGCATCGATCTGCCGCCGGGGCCTTCGGAATTGGTCTATCGCAATGGCAAGCTCTACCGCCAGCTCCGCGTGACCCTGCCCGACAACCACCCGAATGCCGGCGATGTGCTGGCCGTGTGCTATCCGGAGTCGTTGCGGCGCGCGGCCGTCCGCGAAGCGATCCGGCCGCCGTTGCTCTTGGGCGTCGCGTTCTTCGCCGTGGCGCTGATGCTCTTCGCCTTCGGCTCGCGGGTCGTTTCGCGGGTGCGCGGCTTGGAAGCGCAGACGCGGGCCATCGCCGCCGGGGACTTCCGCGCGACCGCCGCCAGCGGACCCAACGACGAACTCCGCGACCTCGCAGATTCCGTCGGCGAAATGGCCCGGCAACTCGCGGCCTTCGAGGAGCAATCGAAGCAGACCGAACGCCTCCGCGTGCTCGGGCAGTTCAGCGGGGGCTTGGCGCATCAACTCCGCAACGCCGCGGCCGGAGCGAAACTGGCCATTCAACTGCACCTGAAAGAAGCGTCGGACGACCGCGAATCGCTCGATGTCGCCCTCCGGCAGCTCGCGCGCATCGAAATGAACCTGAGCCAGTTCCTCGCCTTGGGCAAGCCCGCGACCGGGAAGATGCTCGACCTCGATTTGACCGAAGTGCTGGAAAGTGCCGTCGGGTTGTACCGTCCGCAGGCGAAGCACCTCGCCGTCGACCTGCGCTGGAGTCGCGGGGATGCCGTGCCGATCAGCGGCGATCCGGTTTCGCTCGGGCACCTTTTCGTCAACCTCCTGGGCAACGCCATCGATGCCGCCGGGCCGCGCGGGATTGTCGAAGTGCACAGCGCCGGTCGCATGGTGGAAGTCATCGACAACGGGCCGGGGCCGCCGGCGGAAATTGCCGGGCGATTGTTCGAGACGTTCGTCACGGGCAAAGAGCAGGGCATCGGCTTGGGGCTGACGGTGGCGAAACAAGCGGTCGACGCCCACGGCGGAACCATCGAGTGGTTCCGCCGCGACGGCCGGACGGTCTTCCGGGTGACGCTTTGACGAATCGAGCGGACTCCGAGTTTTCGTAGCGGGAAAAAAGTGACTGATCGAATCGGTTTGATCCACTCTTCGCCCCAACGGGGCCGACGTTTACAGCCTGGGGCGGAAGCCCCAGGCTCCGTATGCGCTTTTTCTTCGCCCCGAAGGGGCCGTCGTAGCTGACGTCGGCCCCTTCGGGGCGAAGATAATTGGATCAAACCGGTTCCTCGGAGGACGTTCGGATCATTGAGACGGATGCCCGGTTGGCAGACGCACTTCTTTTGTTAAGGTCGCGCGAAGTTCTCGTGAGTAGTTGCTAGCCCGTCTTGTGAATGAACACTCACCGCATTTTAATGGAAGAGTCGATGCCGGACTCTCACGGGTACGACCAGACCATTAACTGGAGGTTCTGTCATGCGAACTGTCTCTCATCATGAGCGTCGGGGCTTCACGCTGATCGAATTGTTGGTCGTGATCGCGATCATCGCGATTCTGATCGGGCTATTGTTGCCGGCGGTTCAGAAGGTTCGGGAAGCGGCGGCGCGAATGTCGTGCAGCAACAACATGAAGCAGGTCGGACTGGCGATGCACAACCACCACAGCACGCACGGCGCGTTCCCGCCCGGCCTGCCGCAGGGGGGGAACGCCCCGGCCCACATCACGGGCGGTATCCAGTGCCTCGGCGGCGCGTACCTCTCGGACCAGACCCTGTTCGGGTACACGAGCAGCCAGGGCGCGCCGTGGAACTCACTCATTTATGCGGAAATGGAACAGACGACGCTGGCGAACCTGATCGGCGGCCGCGCCCAGCAGTTCATGACGGAAGGTGGCGCGGCGTGGGCCCGCTTCCCGGCCACGGGCGAACTGTCCAGCAATCCCGGCGACTGGTGGGAGTGGACACAGTGCGGCGGCATCGGGTCGCATAGTGGGAACGCCGGTTGGAGCCTGCAAAAGCAATGGTTCTGCCCGAGCGCGCCGCGGGTCGAGGTCGCTATGAGCAACTACAACCAAGAGAACCTCCGGAAAGCCAACTTGGTCGCCTGCTTCGGCGGTGCCCAGTTCGGCCCGTCGGCCGGCGGCGGGCCTGGGGCCGGCATCTTCGGCGTCACCCGCTTCACCAAGAACGCGCAGACCAGCATCCAAGAGACGATCCGCCCCGGCACCGGCACCCGCATCGAGCACATCACCGACGGGGCCAGCAACACGGTGATGCTGAGCGAACTGCTCGGCGTCGACTCCCGGTGGGACGGCCGCGGGGCGTGGATGTGGACCGGTTCGGGCGGCAGCACGTTCCAGACATTCACTACTCCGAATAGCCCGACGCCGGACAAGGTGCAGGCGTGCCAGTCGAACACCAATGGCAGTCAGACGCCGGCCGTCGATCCGACCGTGCCGTGCATCCAGCACAAGCACCCAGCCAGTTCGGCCGGGGTGGACGCCAGTTGGGGCGACCTGTGGGCGGCTGCGCGCAGCAAGCACACCGGCGGAGTGAACGCCGGCATGGGCGACGGCAGTGTCCGGTTCATCCGCAACAGCATCAACCCGGCCGCGTGGCAGGCGGCCGGCACCAAGGCCGGCGGCGAAGTCGCCAACCTGGACTGATCGCCGACCTCTCGGGCGCGGCACGTCGTCGCGCCCGTTCTTCGTACCGGAGAGTGTCCCATGTCCACACCTTGCATCCGCACTGCGATTGCCGCCATCGGCCTGATTGTTCTCGCCGGCTGCGGCGGCGACGAGAAGCGGGAGCAATCCCAGAAGGAAGCCCTCGAAGGCGTGCTGTCGTCGTTCGGCGATCAGGCGTCCAACCCGAAGACGCTGAAGGTCTACTTCTCCGACGGTAAGGCCCCCGCCGAGAAGGACTTGAAGGCGTACCAGAACAAGTCGTACATGGTGACCGAGGAGCCGAAAGTCGAAGGCGGCATCGTCACCGCCTGCGTGAAGGTAACGGACGAGAAGGACGGCAAGGAATTGGGTACGTTCACCTGGACCTTCACCCGCGATGGCGAGAAGTGGAAGATCGAGTCCGCACCGCTTCAGTAAGGCTGCTCCACGGAAATGACTATCCCAGCGCGAGGTTTTAGGGAGAAGGTGACGCACCGGTCTTCCTGACCGGGCAGACAATCGATTTGTGTCACCTCAAAGCCCAACTCCTTCGCCAGACGCTGCAGTTGCCTCTCAAGCCGCTCCCGCACCTGCACCGCTTCATGATCGCCACACCATAACGTACTTCAGCAGGGCCACATCCACGTCAAGAAGGCGAACGAGCCGGTGAACTGAACCGACTGCAACATTCATCCCGGTGGACTTCAAAGCACTGGCACACGAACACTCTCATCGGGTTCTTGCGCCAGGGCGGTCACCGAGACCGCCCTGGAAGGTCGGCGGGGTTACTTCGCGTCCTTCGGATACGGGGCAGTGCCGCGAACGCTGAACCACAGGATGCGGTTGTAGATCTCCTCGTCGGCCAGGTCCTCCTTGCTGAAGTCCATCGCCAGCGACTGCCGCGCGAATGCCAGCCCCGGCCCCTTCAGGTCCTTCAGCGGCGGGTTCATCTCATCCAGCTTGATCCTGTTCTTCACCGCCGCAAATGGCGTCACGTCGGGTTTGGCGGTGAAGCAGTTCCGCATCGGGGTGGCGCTCAGGTCCATCTGATTCATCGGTGGGATGCCGAGCATCAGTTCGATGGTCTTTACCATACCGGTCTGGTTGTAACAGGTACTGTCCACCTTGCCCTTCAGTCGGGTGTACGGGCTGATGGCCATCCCGACGGTGCGGTGGCCGTCCACGTGGTCGAACCCGTTCTGCGGATCGTCCATCGTCACCAGGATGCAGCTCTTCGCCCAGAACTTGCTCTTGCTGATTGTCTCCACCACTTGGCCGAGGGCCAGGTCGCCGTCGGCGTTCATCGCGCGGGGCGTCGGGCTGCCGGGGCTGGTGCCGGAGGCGTGGTCGGCCGGCAGGAATACGTAAATCAGGTTCGGCAGTTTGCCGTCTTTCTCCCACTCGGCGAACTTCTGCTGGAATACCTTCGCCCGCCACACGTCTGGCACGTTGAGAGGGAAGCCGGGGTAGTGCGGGTGCGAGTACGGCTTCAGGGACGGCAGGTTCGGCTCGACGGTCACCTTGATATTGTTCGTGCCATTCAGGTAGTCGGCGTATACGTCTTCCCACTTCGGCGACTTCGGCTCGAACGTGGTCTTGCAGTGCTCGCCGAAGTTGTAGAAGGACTTCTTGTGCAGCAGGGCGTTGTCCCACAGGAAGCCGGTGGTGGGGAACGCCAGCGGGTCGGACCCCTCATACGGGTAGCTGCGGACGAACTGGCCGAACATCTTCTCCAGGTAATCCGTGGTG
>JBBRUN010000093.1:0-13318 GCA_038247765.1 Gemmatales bacterium
GTCCTTTTCGGGGCGGTAGGTGCGGTAGTTGATGGTCTCGGGCTTTTTGACTTCGCCGAAGCTCCACGAGCGGATGTCGTGCGGGCTGGCGAGGCTGATGCGCACGGCCCCGTAGTCATTGATGCGGTCGTAGTTCCCGGTTTCGGCGGCGCTGGCTCCGGCGGCGGCGGTGGTCGCGGTACTCATAATAAGGCCCTCGGTGAGGGGAGGATGTTCGGGTGATTCGATTCTGCCGGTCAGCTGGCGGCCAGTTCGGCCCAGCGGTAATACTTGTGCTCGTTCTGAAAAGTCTCGAAGTCCATGTCCAAAATGCGAACCCAGTGATGCTCGTCGGGTTCGATGTTCGGATAGAAGCGTTTCACGTGATCGACGACCGCCGCACGGAGTTGGCTCGGTGAGTCGATTGCCAGTTGATCGACCCCGACGAGGTAGTGCGGGAGGTTGTGCAAGAGATCGGCCAGATCGTTGATCTCCGCGCGTCGATCCTCGTCGCCCGGAATGGGTGTATACGTGGCGTTGCGAATCGTAACGAGAGCCCGATAGAGCAACTCGGCAATTTTCGCATTAAGGAGTTGGCGGTCTTCGTCTTGCATCGAGCTCTCCCAGTAAGAAGCACTTATTTCACCGCACTGCAACTGTGGCAATCGGCGTTAAGTACTTCCCGATTTGCTCGGGTATCGCAGCGATCTCGATCGGATCGAGGAGTTCCCGGGCGATTTCGTCCTTCATGATTTCCACGAGCACTCGGAAATCTCTGCCCCTATCCAATCGGCCGATCTCCGGCTTCGGCGAATAGAGACTCACCAGACTAATCATGCGAGGTGGATCCAAGGCACCGCCCCGATCCACTCGGGCCCGGATTTCGGACAAACCCGCTTGAAAGGCGGCGACTGAGCGATGGACTCCGCTCAATATCTTGTAGATCGTCGCCACCGATCAACCTCCCGTTTACACCCGCTTCTTCTCCAATTGCATGTTCAAGCCCAGACCGCGGATTTCGTGGGTGAGCACGTCGAAGCTCGCCGGGGTGCCGGCTTCGAGGGTGTTCTCCCCCTTCACCATGCTCTCGTAGATCTTCGTCCGGCCTTCCACGTCGTCCGACTTCACCGTCAGCAGTTCTTGGAGGATGAACGCCGCCCCGTAAGCCTCGAGTGCCCACACTTCCATCTCGCCGAAGCGCTGGCCCCCGAAGCGGGCCTTCCCCCCCAGCGGCTGCTGCGTGATCAGCGAGTACGGCCCGGTGGCACGGGCGTGGACCTTGTCGTCCACCAAGTGGTGCAGCTTGAGCATGTACAAGTAGCCGACGGTCACCGATTGCTCGAAGCGCTCGCCGGTGCGGCCGTCGTACAGCACGCTCTTCGCGGTTTCGTTGAGACCCGCTTCCTTGAAGGTCTTTTTGATTTCCTCTTCGGTCGCCCCGTCGAATACCGGCGTGACGGCCTTGAAGCCGAGCTTGCTGGCCGCGTACCCCAAGTGCGTCTCGAGGATCTGTCCCACGTTCATCCGGCTCGGCACCCCGAGCGGGTTGAGCAGGATATCGACCGGGGTGCCGTCTTTGAGGTAGGGCATGTCTTCCTCGGGCATCACCTTCGAGATGACGCCCTTGTTGCCGTGCCGGCCGGCCATCTTGTCGCCGACGGAGATCACCCGTTTGGTGGCGATGTAGATCTTCACCATTTGCTGGACGCCGCTCGGCAGTTCGTCGCCGCGCTTCAAGGAGTTCGACTTGCGCTCTTGCTCGTCGATGAAGAACTGAATCCGTTCCCAGTGGCGGGCGTAGATTTTGTTCACCTGCTTGACCTTCTCCGGCGTCCGCACGTCGAGCGTGTCCCGGCTGAAGTCGCGGGCTTGCTGCGCCACGACGCGGTCGTCTTTGTCGGTACCGAGGACCTTGCCCGTGTTTGGGTCCTTGAGTTCTTTTTTCTCGATGACTTCGCCGAGGGCGTCGATGAATTCGCGGAACTGCCCCGAGATCTTCTCGGCGTATTCGGTTTCGATGCGCTTTTCTTCCTTGGCCAAGTCCTTGCGTTCGTCTTCGGTCATGCTCGCCCGGCGGCTGAATCGCTGCGTCTGGATGACGACGCCTTCCACGCCCGACGGCACTTCGAGGCTGTCGTTCTTCACGTCTTCCCCGGCCCGGCCGAAGATGGCGTGGAGCAGCTTTTCTTCCGGCGTGAGTTCGCTGCGGCTCTTCGGCGACACCTTGCCGACGAGGATGTCGCCCGGTTTGACGAACGTGCCAACGCGCACGATGCCGTATTCGTCCAAGCTACCGAGCGCCTTCGGCGATACGTTCGGGATGTCGCGGGTGAACTCTTCTTTGCCGAGCTTCGTCTCGCGGATTTCGATGTCGAACTCTTCGATGTGGATCGACGTGTAGGTGTCGTTCTTCACGAGGCGTTCGCTGATGATGATCGCGTCTTCGAAGTTGTACCCCTCCCACGACATGAACGCGACGAGCACGTTCCGGCCGAGGGCGAGTTCGCCGTTGTGCGTCGCCGCCCCGTCGGCGAGGATCGTGTTCTTCTTGACTTTCTGCCCCATCGTGACGATGGGACGCTGGTTCAAGCAGGTCCGTTCGTTGAGGCCGTGGAACTTCCGCAGCACGTACTCGCGGACGATCTTGTCCTTCTCTTCGATCTTGATGCGGGCCGCGTCGACGTAGACGACCGTGCCTTCTTCTTGGGCCTTCACGAGCATCCCCGAGTGGCGGGCGACTTCTTTTTCGAGGCCCGTCGCCACGATCGGCGGCTCGGTCACGAGCAGTGGCACCGCTTGGCGCTGCATGTTCGAACCCATGAGCGCGCGGTTGGCGTCGTCGTGTTCGAGGAACGGGATCAAACCGGCCGAGACGCCGACCATTTGTTTGGGCGACACGTCTAGGTAATTGATGTTCTTCGCCGAGATCGACGTGAGTTCCCCACTGGCGCGGCCGTTGACGCGATCCACGGTGATCTTGCCGTTCTCGACGTCGGTGTCGGCCGGGGCGAGCTGCAGGTGCGATTCTTCATCGGCCCGGAGTTTCACCACATCTTCGTGGAGTTTGCCATCCGTAACCTTGCGATACGGCGTGATGAGGAAGCCGTACTCGTCGATTTCGGCGAAGATCGACAGCGACGAAATCAGGCCGATGTTCGTCCCTTCCGGGGTTTCGATCGGGCAGATGCGGCCGTAGTGGCTGATGTGCACGTCGCGCACTTCGAAGCCCGCGCGCTTCCGGTTCAAGCCCCCTGGCCCGAGGGCCGAGAGGCGCCGTTCGTGCGTGAGCTGGGCCAGCGGGTTCGTCTGGTCGACGACTTGGCTGAGTTCCGAACGACCGAAGAAATACTCGATGGCCGCGCTCACCGACTTCGGGTTGATGAGCGTCCGCGGCGACATATCGGCCGCTTCCTTGATCGCCATGCGCTCCTGCACGGTGCGACGGAGCTTGAGGAACCCTTTGCGGAGTTCGTCCGCGGCGAGTTCGTCGATGGTCCGCAAGCGGCGGTTGCCGAGGTGGTCGATGTCGTCCACGCCGACGCCCGGTTTCTTCGCGCGGAGGTCGAGCAGGTACTTGATGGCGTTGACGAAATCGACCGCGCGCAGGGTCATTTCCGTTTCGGGGACGTTCTGGTCGAACTTCCGGTTGATGCGGAAGCGACCGACGCGGCCGAGGCGGTAGCGGTTTTGGTCGGCGAACTTCTCTTTGAAGAGCTCGCGGGCCTTTTCGAGTTGCGCCGGGTTACCGGGGCGGAGGCGCTGGTAGATTTTCAGAAGCGCCGATTCGTGCGAATCGGTGCCGTCTTCGACCATCGATGTCAAGATCAACGTGTCCTTCGGCGGCGCGAGGACTTCGAGTTCCTTGAGGTGCGTCGCCGTGATTTTGTCCACGGCCATCTGGGTGAAGGGCTTCCCGGCATCGACGTAGATTTCCCCCGTTTCGGGGTCGATCACGTCGTCGACGGCAATCATCGGCAGAACGAGTTTTTCCGGATCGCCGGCGAGCCGGGCGCGGGCCACCGGATCTTTGAGCTTCATTATTTCGGTGGGGTAGAACTCGCGGATCAAATTCGCCGTCTGGCCGTATTGCGGATCCATCGCCCGCAGCAGCGTGAGCGCGCTGAATTTGCCCGATTGATCGATGCGGACGCCGAGGGTGTCTTTCTTCGTGACGTTGATTTCGATCCAGCTGCCGCGCTCGGGGATCACCCGGCACGAATGCAAATCCTTGTCGCCTTCGCGCTCGACGACGAAGTCGACGCCCGGCGAACGGTGGAGTTGCGACACGACGACGCGCTCGGCCCCGTTAATGATGAACTCGCCGCCGCCGATCATGATCGGCATGTCGCCCAAGAAAACTTCTTCTTCCTTGGCCGTACCGTCGGCTTGGCGCAAGCGTAGCCAAACGCGGAAAGGCCGGCCGTAGGTCAGGCGCAGTTGCCGGCATTCGTCCGGATCATAGCGAGGCTTGCCGAGCTCGTATTTGACGTATTCGAGCGAGTTCTTTTTGTCGTAGCTTTCGATCGGGAAGATTTCGCGCAGAACCCCTTCGAGCCCGGTCGGGGTGCGTTTGTCGTAGGCCACGGCGTACTGCAGAAAGCGGTCGTAGGACCGGGTCTGGATATCGGTCAACGGCGGCACGGGAGATGCATCACCGTAGCGGTCGAAGCGGCGTTCCACGGTCGGGTTGATAATGCGGACGGCGGGAATCGTCATAGGGGGTCAATCCTTCCCAAAAACGAACGCGAATGCTTCACGACAGCCACTCGTTGCGATTTCGCGGCAACGGGGCTTGCGGAAGGTCTCGGAGTTCGTTATTGATTGTGGGTGGATGCGGGAGCGGGTTTGGAGGCCACAGGTTCACATCCAGAGGCCCGATTCGATTCGAACAGATACTGAAGGCGGTGGGCGCGCGGCAAAAAGAACCGGGCCGAGCCAGCCGATTCAAAATGCGACAAAATTTCCACAAACCGGAGCGAGTGGGCAGCGATCATTTTCACCACTAGCTTCGCGTTGCGGTGGTCGAGCGGCTATCTTTAGACAGATATATCGAAATCCGTTGTCCCGCAGGAGCAATTCGGATTCGAGATTCTACGCTCCCAGCCGATAATCGAAAAACTTTCCGCATAATTACAGTAACAGAACGCAACCCGCGGTCAAGGCTTGACAGCGGGTTTTTCTCGCTTTTTTCCAATTGCGCAAATCAAACCGGTTTGATCACAGCCTTGCCACCGGCTTCGTCCAGTTTCTTCTTGACATCGTCCGCCGTCTTCTTGTCGGCGTTTTCCTTGATCGTCTTCGGCGCGCCTTCGACCGTTGCCTTGGCTTCCGCCAAACCTTGGCCGGTCAATTCCCGGACGACCTTGATCACGTTGATCTTCTTCGCGGGGTCGAAGCTTTCGAGGATCACGTTGAATTCGGTCGGCTCTTCCTTCTTGGCCTCGACTACCGGGCCAGCCGCCACCATCATGCCGCCGCCACCACCGCCGGCGGCCGGTTCGATGCTGTACTTTTCTTTGAGGTAGTTCTTGAGTTCGACCGCCTCGACGAGGGTCAATTTGGCGAGCGAATCGCCGAGTTCTGCTACGGTGGCCATGGGGAAAACCTTTCGAGTGGATGCGCCGGTGAAGCGGCCGGCTGGAGCGTAATAGCTTTTCGGGTGGCGCCCCGGCCGCGCGGCCGGGGATCGTGTTCGTTCGGTTAGGCCGCGGGGGCGTCTTCGGGAGCCGCGTCTTTGGCTTTCTCTTCGATGGCCGAGACCAAGTTGACGACGGTCGAACCGGGGCCGGTGATGGCGGCGGCGAGGTTCGAGCCGGGCCCGAGGATCGCTTGGAGGACTTCGCCGATGGCTTCCAGCCGGGTCGGCATCGTCTTCGCGGCTTCGAGGGTCGTCGCGGTGCCGTCAGCGACCGCGCCCTTCACCTTAAACTTCTCGGGGGCCTTCGGATCCTTGCGCGATTCCGTCACGGCGGTGTCGACGTTCTTCGCCAGCGCTTTCACGCTGTCGGCGCCCCAACAGAGCAGCGTTGGACCGTCCCAGCATTCGGCCTTGACGTTGAGTCCGAGCTCGGTGAAAACCTTCCGGGCATAGCTGTTCTTGACAAGCTTTACGCGGATTTTTTGCGCGCGGAGCTTTTTGCGGAATTCGAATTCCGTGGCGGAATCGACTTTGACCGGCTCTAGCAGCACGTAGTCCTTCACATCTTTGAAGGTGGCGCGGAGGTCGTCCAGCTCCAGTTGTTTGACGGCCTTGCTCATGGCGTTGAACCCCGGCTATCCGCTCGGCCGGGCCGGGCGGGAATGGTGTGCGGATGGAATTAGGCGATGATCGGCAGGCCGGGCGACATCGTCGCCGACAACACGATCCCGTTGATGTAGTTCCCTTTGACGCCCGACGGCTTGGCCCCGCGGACCGCTTCGACGAAGGCGTGGACGTTTTCCACAAGCTTGGTTTCGTCGAACGACATCTTGCCGACGCCCGCGTGAATTTGGCCGGTCTTGTCCGAGCGGTACTCGACCTTACCGGCCTTGAATTCGCGGACGACCCCGGCGAGGTCGCCGGTCATCGTCACGACGGTGCCGGCTTTCGGCGTCGGCATGAGGCCGCGCGGCCCGAGTACCTTCCCGAGCCGGGACACTTGCGGCATCATGTCTTGGGTGCAGATGGCCACGTCGAAGTCGAGGAAGTTTTCCTTCTGGACTTTCTCGACGAGGTCCGATCCGCCCGCGAAGTCGGCCCCGGCCGCTTTGGCCTTGGCGACGTTATCCCCTTGGCAGAACACAGCCACGCGGACCGACTTGCCGATGCCGTGGGGCAGGGCCACCGTGCCCCGGACGGTTTGGTCGGACTGCGTCGGGTCGATGCCGAGGTTGATGTGCAGTTCGACGGTCTCGTCGAACTTGGCCCGTTTGATCTGCTTGAGCAACGTCACGGCTTGCTTCACCGGAAGCGTACCGGCTTCGCCGACTTTCTTCTCGATATTCCGCCTGAGGTTGCGGAGCTTCTTCCCACGTCGCGGGGCTACGCCCGGGCGCTTTTTCTTCTTGGGGGCGTCGGCCAATTCGGACTTCACAGCCGGCTTGCCGCCGGCAGGAACTTCGACCTTCGGTGTCTCGGCCACCGGCGCCGCGGCCGGGGTTTCCATCTCGTCTGCCATTCTCACTCCTGTTGGCGGGCGGCATTTTCACCGAAGTGAAACCGTCCTCCCACTCGCCGGAGCGAGTGGTGCGGGAGACAATCAAATCGATCGTCACGGGGGATTCGAAACTCACTCGACGACGGTAAGGCCCATGCTGCGGGCGGTGCCGGCGATGATGCGGGCAGCATGATCGACATCGCGGGCATTCAGGTCGTTGATCTTCTTAGCGGCGATGTCGTGCACTTGCTTCTTCGTGACCGTGAAGCCTTTGTATTTACCGCTCTTCTTGGAGTCGGCCGGGATCACGTCGCCGCCCTTCTTCTTCTCGGGCGGGATCTTCGCGGCGAGCTTCAGTAGAATGGCCGCTGGCGGCGACTTGATTTTGAACTCGAAGCTGCGGTCGCTATAGACGGTGATGATCACCGGCAGCATCAGGCCCTTGGTTTCGGGGGCGTTGGTGCGGTCGTTGAATTGCTTCACGAACATGCCGATGTTCACGCCGTGTTGGCCGAGGGCCGGACCGACGGGCGGGGCCGGCGTGGCCGAGCCACCGGGGCATTGGAGCTTCACGAACGCCGTTACTTGCTTGGCCATGGCACACCTTGTCTCGTCACAAAACGAATTCTCTCCGGAAGGCCGGAGAGAATCGTGAACCCACAAATATATCGGCCCGATACCGATCGGGTAGGTCACATTCTAAAAATTCGCACTGGACGGGTTGGACTCCGCTTTCCGATGCTCGAGATCGGATAGGGGTGTGGAATGGGAGTCATTTCTTCGCATCGGGCTTGGGCGCCGGCTTGATCGCCTTCATCGCTTTTAAGGCTCCACGCAATCGCTCACTTCGCGGAAGGCGTCTTCGCGATTGTTCTTGAGCTTGGATTTCAACTTGTAGGCCGTGGCGGCGGGTTTGTCGCCGAACTCGATCCAGTAACGGTCGGTGTTCCGGCTTGCTGCCCCAGCCGAAGGCGAAGGCTTGCTGAGCGACAAAGGCTTTTATTTGGCTCATCCGACAAGTGCGTACTTGGCTAGATTTATGGAGTATATGCGCAGTTCGAAGAACTCCTTATCGCGGTAGCCGTAGGCTTGGCGTTGGAGTGTTTTGATTTTGTTGTTGAGACCTTCCAGCGGTCCGGAACTGATGGGGCAGCGGTGGTAGTTCAGCAAGCCGGTGCGGTGGAGGTGGAAGGTGTTGGCCATCTTGTTCAGCACCGAGAGTTTCGACGCCTCGGTGCGTCGGCACCAGTCGTCGACGAACTGCGCCACTGCCTCGCGGAGACCAAAGCCTTCGCGGAGGCGATCCGCCGACTCGGGCAATCCGCATTTCTCCCCCCGGGAAGACCCCTCGCCGACCGGCCGGTGCCGACGCCGCGCTTCCAGAATCTGCCGCACTACCGCCGGCTCTTCCACGCCATCGACCGGCACTTCCTCTCGTTCGAGATCACCTTCGAAACGCAGACGCTCCTCAGCCGGGTGCGCTCGCTGCCGGTGCTGTACGAACTCTGGTGTGCCGTGCGCGTGCTGCGCATCCTGTCGCAGGGGCTGCGCCGCACGACGGCCGGCCTCGCCGGGGCCTCGCTCGTGCGCTCGACGACGCTCTCGACGAACACGCAGTTCTCGCTCGACCTCAGCGCCGACCGCGCCGTGGACTTCGAAGACGGCGCCAGGAACCGCGTCCGCTTCCGCTACCAGCCGGAGTACCGGAGCGCCTTCAGCGGCGTCGCCCTGCTGGATGGCAGCATCCTGCGGACGCCCGACATGGCGCTGGAGTTCTTCGCGGCGGGGAACGCCGGGCGGATGCCCGATGGCATCCTCGTGCTCGATGCGAAGTACAGCCATGTGCCGCACGCGCTGAAGATCGCCGAACTCGGGCCGAAGTACGGGCGGATCGGCGATCCGCGCACGGGCCGGGTGCTGTCGCGCTCCGTCTGGGCGCTCATGCCCGGCCCGGCCGCGCACCGCGGCGACCGCATCCACCTGCGCGGCTTCGCCACGACCGACAACCTCGGCTTCTGGTCGGCCGATTACGACGGCGTCGGCCCGGCCCACGGCGCGCTGGAGACGCGCCCGACGCGTCCGGGGGCCTACGACCCGCTGAAGCAGTTCTTGGCGAAGGCGCTGGCGCACGCCGGGGTGCAGTGGGTTGATGCGCATGCGGTGGTCGAGTAAATTATCGAGTGAAGAAGACCGACTGCAGATACAAGAATGACCCACACAATCGCAGAGTCGGGCAACGGTCGACTTAGGACCTGTCCATAATCTACACCGTGTTCTTGGCGATATTCACGCCGTATCGCTTGTAATTATAGTAGATTACGCGAACCATTGGATGAAAACACGGCGTTGTTTTTGGACAGGTCCTTAGCATCGACGAGCGCATCGACCTCGTTCACGCCTTCTAGGAATCGATTCCCATTCAAGCGCCCGCGCCGCTGATCAGCGACGTCCAGTGCCGAGAATTGGATCGGCGGTTATCCGAACATGTAGCCGACCCGGACGACGTTGTGTCGTGCGTGCAAATCCGACCGGAGCGATGAAGAGAAGCCGACAATGTTAAACGGGATCGACGTGCTCCTTTGCATCACTTTCAACTGCGAATCGAGGTTATGGAGCGCTCGGCTCACTGCTTCAATTTGACGCTGTCGAAAACGACGCGATAACTTTCCGACTGTTCGGTAATCCCAGGCTCGGTGACTCCAAAGTGATATTCTCGATTGAACGCCAGTACCATGCGCCAATACATCGTCTGACCAACTTCAAACTGGATCAGGACTTCACGACCGGGTTTACCATCGATGACGATGTCCTTTCGGGAAACAATCTTCCCGTATTCCGCTGTCGCAGCTTCCATCTGGGGGTAAGGATCGGCAGCAGGGGGCATTTTGCCCAATGCTTCTTTGCGGTAAGTAATACTCATCGAGAGCATCAGTGATTTTGAGCCATATCCCGCCACTACTTTGTCTAGGAGCGTTTGATTCACGGAGGCTTGCCTAGGGGTTGTTGGACCGAATGATTCTTTGAAATACATCGAATGGCTATTTCGATTGTACTGCGTCCATCCCGCTGGAACCGGAGGCACAGCGGGTACGACCGCAGGCTGCTGATACGGCCCACCCGTCCCGTCGGTCGCCGTCGGCTTCGTCCCAGCGGTCCCCTCCTTCTCCCGCACCGCGACGTACCAAATCATCACCCCGATGAAGCCGAGGGCGAAGAGCGCGCCGACGCCGCCGAGCACGAAGATGAGCGGGTTGCCCTTCTTCTTCTTCTTGCTCTTGCGCGGCGTATCGTCTTCGTCGTCCTCATCCTCCACGGTGACGGCTTTCTTCTTGCTCTTGCGCGGCGCGTCATCCTCATCTTCATTGTCGAGGGCGACGACCGTCTTCGACTTCTTCTTCGGCTTCGGCACATCGTCCTCATTGTCGTCATTCGCGACGACCTTCGCCTTCGATTTCTCCGGGGCGGCGCCGAAGTCGAACTCCTCGTTGTCCTCGTCTTCGACGATGACGGCTGGTTTGCTCTTCGCCTTCACCGGCACCACCGCCGCCACGACCGGCTTGGCGGCGACCGGCTTCGGCGGCGCGAGAGTCGCGGGGTCGACGAACTCGAAGTCGCTCTCCTCCTCGGCGACCGGCACCGGTACGGCGATCACCGCCTGGCAGTTCTTGCACTTCACCTTTTTGCCGGCGGCCGCATCGGGGGCCATGAGCTTCGCGCTGCAAGAACCGCAAACGACGGGAATCGGCATGGTGCACCAACGGAGGAGACAAGCGGAAGGATGAAGCAGCTACTTTGAATTTAGAAGATGCTCGGGAGGCATCCAGAGCGCGGTCGCCCTTTCGCGTGGCGGCAAGTTTCCAACTTGCCCGGACCGAGTCCGCGATGGTTCGATGCCCCTCCCGCAGGGTCGGACGTCTAAGACTCCGCCCGACACCCTCACCGATCCGACTGGCAAGTTGGAAACTCGCCGCCACGGGAAGAGGCCAGCGTTGCACAAAGGCGAGCCGACCCTGGCAAGGGACGGGTGACGTATATGCCCTGCGAATTGTCTCTCAAAAACCGATGCACCCGACCCTTGACCGTGTCGGCTCGCCCATCCGCTCAACCGGAACATCCGGATCATCTCCACCGGCCGCATCATCGCGCCGATCCCGATTCATCCGTTCAACTGAAGCAATGCTTTCTCACATCGATCAATCGCCCCCGCCCGCCGCGAAAACCGCCGCACCCTTCAAGGCATCCGGTCGAAGGAAGAAGGGCCGTACCGGAATCGGATCCGAATCGCGAAAGGAATTCCTTGATCTGCGATTCGATCACGAAACTATCCGGAATCTCGGAGCGGTTCGACCGCACCGCAATCGATCAAATCTTGTCGACTTGAAAGTACTCCATGACCAGCGGTACTGGCCGGCCGAGCACTTGGACTTCGACCGTGACCTTCGGCGCTTCGCCGTCTTTGCTGTCGGTGATCGTTTTGACTTCGCCCTCGTAGTTAGCGAAAGCGCCGTCGCGGATGCGGACTTTGTCGCCCTTCTCGAAATCGAGTTTCACGACCGTCGATTTGATCGCCCCGCCCTTCGGGTCGCCGGGGAGCATGCCGTAGAGCATGCGCTGGACGTCGAGTTCGCTCATCGGCGGGGGCGGTTTGCCCGGGCCGGTGGCGCCGACGAAGTCACCGACGCCGTTGACATCGCGGAACAGCGTGAGGATCTCGGCGTTGAATTCGACCTCGGCCATGAGGTAGCCGGGGAACTTCTTGGTCTCTTTGATGTAGGCTTTTTCTTTGGTGATCTTCTCGCCGTTCTTGGTTTCTTTGACCTTCTTGATCATCCGCACTTTTTCGACTGGTATGACGATCTGCCCGAAGAAATGCTCCATCGCTTCGATCTTCACCTTCCGCTCGATGGCGGCCTTGATGGATTCTTCCCGGCCACTGGCGACCTTGACTACGTACCAACGCTTGGGGCTGACTTCGACCACCGGCTCGGCCGGTACCGGGGCGGGTTCTTCCGCTTCGATCTCGGCGACCGCGACTTCGGATTCAACTTCGGCGTTGTCGGTATCGGCGGGCATGGTGATCTGCAATTCGGTGTGAAACGGACGAACCGCGCGAATCATCGCGCGGTTGAAAGTCGACTACCACTTCAGCGATTCGCCGGAGCTTTGACTCTGGACATCGGCCGCCTTCGACGGAAGCACTCCGATGAAACTCCGGCTCAGCAGCCAGCCCCAGAACAGATCGACGACCAGTAGAAACGTCGTGAGGATGACGACCGTCACGAGGACGACGATGGTGTCTTGGAAGAGCCGCTTGCGGGTCGACCACGAGACTTTGTTCATCTCGGCTTCGGTGGCGATCAGGAAGTCGGCGAACGGCGGGACATTGATCAACCGCCAAGCGAACCACGCGGTGATGGCGGCGATCAGGAACGGGATCGTGAATTCTTTAGCCGAGAGGATGGCGATGGGCGTGTCGTAGAACGGGATAGTGATGGTCTGGTCGCCGTAACCCAGTACTTTGTGGTAGTACAGGCTCCAGGCCCCGGTCCAGCCGACGATCAGCACTCCGACGAGCGTGTAGCGCCGGACTTTCAAGCCCTGGGTCGCTTTGAAGCCATAGGTGTGAAACCAACCTTGGTCTTCGGCGGCGTGCATTTTCGTTTCGGCCCACGCCGACATGAGCAATCTGTAGGCGCCGAAAACGAGCACCCCGAGGACGACCAACGTGACCGGCACTTGATAAGCCAAGTCGCCCAAGTTGATGTGGACTGCGCGGACGACGAAGAAAATCGTGATGATCGTCGAGATGACTAAAAAGATTCCCCCGCGAAGGCCCTTCGGGGGATTGTCGCCAGCCAGGCGTGTGCCGGCGTAGATGACCCCGCCGGCCGCGGCGAGTTGGAATAGCAAGCGGAGCGATACATTCAGGAACCCGGGGAGTTGGGTCGTGACCGGGGCAATGTAATCTTGCCAGATCATCGGCACAACGTAGCCGGCGATGACGAGTCCGCCGAGCACGACGAGCGCGCCGAAGAGGCTGGTGATGACCAATCCCGCGTGACTGGCAGCGGCGCGGACGGGGGGAGTGGCCGGAGGTTGAACCGCAGTCGACATACCCGAACCTTTCAAATCCGCACGGGTGTGCGGGGCGCATCCGGCGGGGAACATGTGCGGAGAGCAGGTGCGTCAGGAATCGAACCTGA
>JBBRUN010000094.1:0-13272 GCA_038247765.1 Gemmatales bacterium
CAACATCGTCGCCCTCGCCGAGAGCCTGAAAACCGAGGGGCTGCTCTACGCCGGCACCGACGACGGCTTGATCCAGATCACCGAAGACGGCGGCAAGACGTGGAAGAAGACGAGCGAGTTCACCGGCGTCCCGGCCGGCACGTACGTCGCCAAATTGGTCGCGGGTCAGCACGACGGCGCCACGCTGTTCGCCGCGTTCGATAACCACAAGAATGCCGACTTCAAGCCGTATTTGTTGAAGTCCACGGATGCCGGGAAGACGTGGAAGAGCATCGCCGGGAACCTGCCCGAACGCGGCACGGTCTACTGCATCGCCGAAGATCACGTGAATCCCGAGCTGCTCTTCTGCGGCACCGAGTTCGGCCTGTTCGCCACCATCGACGGCGGCAAGAAATGGCACCGCATGACCAACGGCCTCCCCACCATCCAAGTGAAGGATCTGGTGATTCAGAAGCACAACAACGACCTCGTCGTCGGTACCTTCGGCCGCGGGATCTATGTCCTCGACGATTACTCCCCGCTGCGCCGACTGACCGCCGCGGCGATGGAGAAACCGGCACTGCTCATCGCGCCGGAGAGCACGATGGCCTACGTGCAATCGTCGCAACTCGGCGGCGGCGGTAAGAGCTTCCAAGGGAGTTCGCACTACTTCGCCGAAAATCCACCGGTGGGGGCGACCTTCACCTTCCACTTGAAGGAAGGCCACAAATCGCTGAAGCAGAAGCGGCTCGATGCGACCAAGGAAGCGGAGAAGGCCGGCAAACCGGCGACGTACCCGACCCTCGAGGAACTCCGCGCTGAAGCGGAGGAGGAACCGGTGCTCGTCGATCTGGTGATTCAAGATTTCGACGGCAACTCGGTCAACCGCATCCAAGCGCCGACGGGCGCCGGGGTCCACCGCATCACGTGGAATCTGCGCGAGGCGGGCGTCAACCCGGACGCCTACCAAGGGGGCTATGGGTTCCTCGCGGCGCCGGGGCGCTACCGCGCCGTGCTGGTGCAGACTTCCAAAGGCAAGAAGACGAGCTTGTCGGATCCGATCGAGTTCGCAGTGAAGGCCGACCCGCTCTCGGGATTGAAGGGGGAGGAATTCGCCGCGATCAGCAGCTTCAATAAGGACGTGCGGACGACGCAGCGGAAGTTGTTCGCCGCGAACGGCACGCTGACCCAAGCGACGGCGCGGCTCGACGCCATGCGCAAAGCGGCGAAGCTCGCGGAGCGCGCCGACGACACGCTCGACGGCGATTTCAAAGCCGTGGAAACTACACTGAAGGAGCTGCGCCGGCAATTGAACGGCGACGCATTCCTAGCGGAGCGCTACGAGAACGAAGCCATGAGTATCTCCGAACGCCTCGGTTTCGCCGCCGGGACGCACACGGATGCCGTGGCACTGCCGACGGGGAGTGCGAAATCGGCACTCGCAGACGCAAAAGCCGAGTTGGCAGAAGCGCTGATGAAAGTGCGTGCCATCTACGAGAAGGATCTGCCGGCGTTGGACAAGAAGCTCGACGCCATCGGCGCACCGTGGTCCCCCGGTCGCTGGGACTTCGGCAAGAAATAACCGACGGATTTTCCGACAGCCGATTGTGCCGGTGCGCCCGAGAGGGGGGGGTCGGCGATTCGGTAACTTCCGCGCGGAAAGTTGCGTTCCGCGCACTATGGTTGTAAGCTGAAATCGTTGCGGGGACTCAACGTCTGGAATCCGCTTCCCTAGGCCATGCCGCCGCGTTAACTTTTCGCAACATTCGGCTACCCTGACTCCGCAGGCTCGCCGCCCGGCGAGCGTTGGCGTACCAAGAGAGGCTTCTATGGCGCTCGCACTCAACATCGGCAAGTGCAGCCTGCTGGGCAACTACCGCGAAAACAACGAAGACTCCATCGAAGTGAAACAATTCCCGGACCTCACGGTTTCGGTCGTGGCCGACGGCATGGGCGGCCAAGCGGCCGGGGAAATCGCCAGCAAAAAAGCGATCGACATCATCCCGCGCGAAATCCGCAAGCACCTCGCTTCGCACCTCAACGGCGACGCAGTAAAAGGGGTCGTCAAGCGGTCGATCGTCCAAGCCAACGAAGAAATCATGGCGATGGGCGCGCTCGACAAAGACATGCGCAACATGGGCACCACCGTGGTGATGACCCTCTGGCGCAAATCGGGCGAAATGTTCGTGTCGGGCGTCGGCGACAGTCGGGCTTACCTCGTCCGCAATAAAACGATTCAGCAGCTCACGGTCGATCACTCGCTGGCGCAGGCCCTCGTCGAAGCGAACACCATTTCCGCCGCGGAAGCCAAGGATCACCGCTTCAAGAACGTTCTGTGGAAGTACCTCGGCAGCAAAGAAGTCGGCGAGGGGCCGGACGTGCTGACCGTGACCTTGCAAGCCGGGGATCGGTTCCTGCTCTGCTCCGACGGCCTGACCGGCGTCGTCAGCGACGAAAAGATGCTCGACTACATCGACGCCCAATCCGACATGCAAGCCTGCGCCGAAGGCTTGGGCCAACTGGCGCTCGACAGCGGCTCGCGGGACAACGTCTCCTGCGTGATGATCGAAGTGATCGAGGCGTGAGAAGCGCTTGACATTTCAACGACGCGTAGGTAAAATTAGCACGGCGGCTAATATTATTTGCACGGCATACGAGGTGTCATGATGGCCTCCATCAAGTTTCCAAATCCCTTCCGACCGGGAGCGGGGCATATGCCTCCATACTTGGCCGGTCGAGTGCAGGAAATGGAGGATTTCGAGCGGTTGTTGCAACAAGATGTCATTCTTGAGAACTTGGTACTTACCGGTCTGCGGGGCGTTGGAAAGACGGTCTTGTTGGAATCGTTCAAACCGCTGGCGTTCAAAGCCGGGTGGTTTTGGGCCGGCACCGATTTGTCGGAATCTACGAGTTTGAGCGAAGAGCGAATGTCGATGCGGTTGATGACCGACCTCGCCGTGATCACGTCTTCGCTTGTGGTGGGGACACAGACCAAGGCGGCCCTAGGATTCCGTACACCGATTCAGACGGAGCAAAAGCTCAATTTCGAACTGATGCTACAGGTCTATACCGGCACGGTCGGCTTGATTGCGGACAAATTGAAAGCGGTGTTGGAGTTCGTTTGGTCCGTACTCCAATCCATGGGATCGAAGGGTGTGATTTTCGCATACGACGAAGCCCAAAATATGGCGGATCACGGGATCAAGGATCAGTACCCCCTTTCGCTACTGCTCGATACGTTCCAGTCGATCCAACGCAAGGGTGTGCCCTTCATGCTCGCTCTGGCCGGGTTGCCGACCCTATTTCCGAAGCTGGTCGAAGCGAGAACCTACGCCGAACGCATGTTCCGGGTCGTTTTTCTCGACCGCTTGGGCGAAGCGGATTGCAAAGACGCGATCAATCGCCCGATCAAAGCGCAGCAATGCCCGGTGCATTTCACCCTGGGCGCCGTCGATGAGATCACCGAATACTCCGGCGGCTACCCGTACTTCATCCAATTCATCTGCCGCGAAGCGTTCGACGTTTATATTCAGAGGATCGACAAATCGACTTCGCCCGTGAATCTGAAAGAGATCACTCGAAAACTCGACACGGATTTTTTCGCGGGCCGCTGGGCTCGTGCCACGGATCGTCAACGGGATCTGTTGATCGTCATCGCCCATTTGGATTCGAGTGAGCGGGAATTCACGGTGCAAGAGATCGCCGAAGAATCCAAAGCCCGACTTCCCGATCGGCCCTTCAGCTCGAGCCATATCAGCCAAATGTTGCTCAAGCTCTGCGAAGTCGGTTTGGTCTATAAAAATCGGCACGGCAAATACTCTTTCGCCGTTCCACTCCTGGGCCGTTTCATCTTGCGACAAGAGGCGAATGACATCTGATCGCGAACCCGGTGTCGCTGCTCCAATGCCACATATTTCCTACCGCATCGCCGTCGTCGGCTTCGGCATGGCGGGGGCCACTTCGGCTTACCTGCTCGCCAAGGCCGGTCATGCCGTTACCCTCTTCGAACGCTCCCCGGTCGTCGGCGCCGTCGGTGCCGGCATCCTGTTGCAAATGTCCGGGCAAGCGATCCTCCGCCACCTCGGCGTCCTCGATCGCATCCTCGCCCACGCCGCCCCCATCGACGAACTCCACGCGGTCCACGTCGGCGGGCGCGATCTCATCCGCAATCGATACGGCCTGTACGCCGAGGGCTGCCGGGCCTACGGGCTGCATCGCGGCGTGCTTTTCCAAGTGCTGGAAAACTTGGTCGATTCGTCGGGTGTCGCAGTCCGACTCGGAATCGAAATCGCGGGACGGATCCGCAAGGCAGATGGCACAGTCGATGTCACCGACACGGCGGGGCAATCGCACGGGCCATTCGATTTCATCGTCTGCGGCGACGGGGCCCGTTCCCGGTTGCGCCCGGTCCTCGGCCAACGGCAGTATTCGTGGAAGTACAGTCACGGCACACTCTGGGCGATCACGCCGGGGATGCCGGTGCGCGGGCAACTCTTCCAGGTGGTGAAGGGGACGAAATACCTGTGCGGACTGGTGCCGATGGGCGATGGCCTGACGACGCTCTACTGGGGCATTCCCAAGGGTGAGTACAACGCAATTCGCAATCGGGGCATCGCGGCGCTGAAAGAGGAAATCGTGGAGTTCTGCCCGCAGGCGCAGGAATGCACCGACCATTTGTTCGATTTCGACCAACTCCTCTTCACCAACTACCAGCACAACTACATGTCCCGGCGGTTCGACCGGAACATCGTCTTCCTCGGCGACGCCTCCCACGCCATGAGCCCCCACCTCGGCCAAGGTGTCAACCTCGCGATGGTCGATGCTTGGATGCTCGCCGGCGCCTTGGCCGATGCCCCGACGCCACTCGAAGGCTTTCGACTGTTCGAACGCCGGCAGCGCGGTTACCAGCGCTATTATTCCGCGGCGACGTTTTTCCTCTCGCCGTTTTTCCAGTCCGATTGGCCGATCCTCGGTTGGGGCCGCGACCGATTCTTACCGTGGATGCCGCGGATCCCAATCCTGCGCCGGCAGATGCTGATGACGGTCGCCGGATTGAAGGGCGGATTCTTGAAGGGGGCGAGGGATTTCTCGTAGGTCACGCACTGCGTGACGGTGAAGTCACGCTGAGCGTGACCTACTGAAACCGGAGACCGAATGACCCGTTGTGAAGCTGCACTACCAATACAGCTTATCCAGTGTCACGTTGCCCCCGCATAGGACGATGCCGACCTTCCCCAGCCCCGGTAGTGCCCGGAATTCGTCGCTGAGCGCCACGGCCACGCCGACGGCGGCGCTCGGCTCGATCACGAGTTTCATCCGCTCCCACACGAGCCGCATCGCCTTGACGATGTCCGCTTCGGTCACAGTCAACACGCGTTCGACATTCGCCCGGATGATCGGCCACGTCTGTAAACCGACGTAGTTCGCCAGCAATCCGTCGGCGATGCTGAGCGTGCTGGCGAGCTGCACCCGCTCCCCGGTGGCCAGCGACTGCGCCGCGGCGCTGGCGCCGGTCGGTTCCCCGCCGAAGATCCGAATCGCGGGGTTGAACCCCTTGGCCGCGAGCGCCCAGCCGGAAATCAATCCGCCGCCGCCGATGGGGGCGATGAGCGCTTCGATCCCGTCGGCATCTTGCAAGAGTTCGAGCGCGGCCGTGCCCTGACCCGCGATGACATCCGGGTGATCGAAGGGCGGGATGAAGGCGGCTCCGGATCGCTCGCGGATTTCGGCGACCATCGCTTCGCGATCCGCCAGGCTCGGCCCCGACTCGACGATGTTGGCGCCGTAACCCGCGATCGCCGCGGCTTTGACACTCGACGCATTCGCGGGCATGACGATGGTCGCCGGGATGCCCCGCGTCCGCGCCGCCAGCGCCAAGGCCTGCCCGTGGTTGCCGCTGCTGTGCGTCACGACCCCGCGCTTCGCCTCGGCGTCACCGAGTTTCTGCACGGCATTCGTCGCCCCGCGGTATTTGAAGCTTCCCGACTTTTGGAAGAGCTCCCCCTTAAAGACGAGTGCACGACCGGCCAGTGCATCGAGGGTGCCGGACGTGAATATCGGCGTGCGGTGGACGAACGGGCGAATCCGCTCGGCGGCCGCGAGGACGTCGGAATAGGTGGGAAGTATCGACATGGCGAAGTCCAGCGTGGCAGCGAGGCGGGCTATCGTAGAGAATATGAAATCTTCCCCACAATCCGGCGGCGCGGCGGTTCGGCGCAGCCGGTAGTTACTCCCATCGGGGACGTTTCCATTCTCGCGGAGTCGATCGATGCGCACACTTTTCGCCATGTTCGTGATCGCGGCCCCCGCATTCGCGCAACCGCCCGAACGCTTCGAGCCGCCCCGACCCGGCACGTTGCTGCCGGGTTTCCTCCGAGATCAATTGAAATTGACGCCGGAACAAAAGAAGAAACTCGACGAATTGCAGAAAGACGCGGACAAGGGATCCGACGCGATCTTGACCAAGGAACAGAAGAAGACCCTCGAAGATCTGCGTGTGCGCGGCCCATTCCCGAACGGATTCAATCCGCAGCTCCCCCAGACTGAACCGGCCCCGCCGCGAAAGATCAAGAAGGTGGAAGCGACCGAGACCAACATCCGCAAAGCGGTGGAGAAAGCGCTGCCGACATTATGGACGGCCTTGGAAGGGTACAACGATGTGCACACCTGCTTCGCCTGCCATCACCACGGCACGGCGCTGGTCGCCTTCGGCATCGCCCGCACGCGCGGCTACGACATCCCCGAGAAGAAATTGCAGGCGCAAATCGACTTCCTCGCCGCCGATTTGGAACGCAATCAAAAGAACTACGAAAAGGGTCGCGGCCCCGGCCCGGCCCCCGCCGGGGGTGAGACGGACAACACCTGCTACCAACTCCTCGCCTTCGACGCCATCGGCTACAAACCGAGCAAATCGACCGAAACCCTGATTTCCTACACCCTCGGCAACCAAAAGTCGCGGGACAACTGGTTCACCCCGGCGGGCCGGGCGCCGACCGAAGGGAGTAGTTTCACAACCACGGCCTTGAACATCCGGGGCATTCAAGCCTACCGAACGAAGGATCAAAAGGCAGTCGCCGACAAACGTATCGACGCGGCAAAGGGCTGGCTCGTGAAGACGGCCGCGAAAGACAACGAAGACCGCGTGTTCCGGCTTATCGGCTTGGTCGCGGCCAAGGCCGAATCGGGCGACATCGAACAAGCGACCGAGGATCTGGTGAAAACCCAGCGCGAAGACGGCGGCTGGCGGCAGACCGACTCGATGGCCAGCGACCCCTATGCCACGGCGACGGCGCTTTATGCACTGCAGACTGCCGGCGGGCTCAAGGTTGACGATGCCGCCGTCCGCAAAGGGGTGGCGTTCCTCCTCGGCACCCAAGAAGACGATGGCACATGGTTCGTGAAGACGCGCAGCAGACCGGTGCAGCGCTATTTCGAAAGCGGCTTCCCGCACGGGAAGGATCAGTTCATTTCGTGCGCCGCAACCGGCTGGGCCACGGCCGTACTGGCGCTGGCAACACCATCGAAGAAGTGAGGCGATAGTTCGGAAATCAGGAATGCCGCCGCGCGTGCGACGGCGCCGGGCACCGCGACGCGGTCGCGCAGCTCGCGCAGTTTTTCGACCGCGGCCGCGCGGTCGTCCGGGTGGTCGAGCCAGTGCAGAATCTTGCCGGCGATGGCGACCGATTCATCGGTCCGGATCGGGAATTCCGGGAACAGCTCCGCATCGGCGAGCAGGTTCACCAAGCTGATGTACCGGCTCGTCCGCAGGACCTTCGACAGCCAATACACGACCGCCCCGGCCCGGTAGACGACGACCGTCGGCTTCAACCGCACGAGCATTTCCAACCCGACGGAGCCTGACACGGCGATGCAGACGGTACTGAGCTCGATGATCTCCGGCGTCCGGCCGAGGTGCAGTTCGATGTCCAACCCGCAGTCGATGAGTTGTTGGCGCATCGGTGCCGCTTGCTTCTCGCGGTAGCCCGCGATGAGGAAACGCACGCCCGGGCGTTTCGCGGCGATGATCTTCGCCGCGTTCAGCATCATCGGGAAGTTGCCGAGGACTTCCTGAGTCCGAGAGCCGGGCAGTAGCGACACGATCTCCCCCGGCTTCGCGCGCTGCTCGGCCATGAACCCGGCATCGAGCTTCTGGTGCAGGATTTCATCGAAGTACGGGTGGCCGACATAGTGCGTGCGGACGCCGCGCCGGCGGTACCATTCATCTTCGAAGGGCATCGCGGTGAGCACGGCCCGGAAGTGGCGCTTCACTTTATTCACGCGCCACCCGGCCCAAGCCCACAGCTGCGGCGGAACGAAATAGTAGACGGGGATGCCGTAGCGGTGGGCGCGCTGGGCGATGTGCCAGTGGAAGCCGGGGTAGTCGATGAGGATGACGGCGTCGGGCCGGCGGGTGCGGAAGTACGACTCCGCTTTGGCGCCGAGGTGGAAGAAGGTCGGCAGATTCGCCAGCACGCGGCCGAGCCACATCACGGCGAGGTTGGTCAATGGGTAAATCAGTTTCACGCCGGCGGCGGCCATGCGTTCGCCGCCGAAGCCGACGAGTTCGGCAGCGGGGTAACGCGCCTTCAAAAGCGCGGCGAGATTGGCACCGTGGAGGTCGCCGCTCGGTTCACCGGCGCTGAGGAACAAACGCATGGGGCATCCTTGCCGCGGGGGATTCAGGCGACGGCTTCGGCGGCGGGGACGGTCTTCTTCGGCCCGTTGCCCGGCAGGTCGGTCGGTTCGGCCACCCGGCGGTACCCGAGCGACCGCATGACTTCGAGCACTTCGCTCCAAGTCGGGAACGGGCGGCGGTTCTCCCGTTTGTAGCGATCCATCGCCTTCATGAAGTCCGTTTCTTCGTCGTTGTAGTCGCGTTCGCAAGTCGTCGGGTCGATCAAACGCCGGCGTTCGCTGGTGCGGCGCTTCTCGGCGGCGTTCTTGGCGCGGCGGTCGGTCGCCACGGGGATGTTCCGCTTGCGCCGTTCATTCGGGAACGACCCGGCTTCGCTGTCCAAGACTTCGTCAGACATGGTGGTGCTCATGGTGATCCTGGTCTCTGGCAGTCGGCAAGCGAGGGGGTCGCTCGGTCGGCTGCCGGGGCGAGTTTAGGAAATTTCCAAACTCCGGGTCGGACCGCATCGGGATGGACAGGTGCAATCAAACTACCCGGCACACGCGGCCTGTCAACAATAATTCAAGCGCGCCAACGGCACTATTCGGCGCCGGCCGCATAACTGTAACGATGCGGAAATCCGCACGATCCCGGCGCCCTGCGGGGGTTCTGCCGGTTGTAGTTTTTACAAAAGCGACGCAGGAGTCATTACGCCTTGGCCGACGCTAACCTCATCCGCCTGTTCGACTTTTACCTCGCATTCCTGTTCCTCATCGGCGTCTACCGGCGGCGCATGGTCTATTGGGACGCGTGCCGGCTCGCATTCAGTATCGTGGATCGGCGCAAGAAATTGCTGACGGTCGTCGCGAATGAGAAGCGCGAATTGCTGACGCTGGAAACTTTGCGCCCGATCATCATCGCCCTCGGTTTGATGATGGTGCAGTGGCTCTGCTCGCGGCTGATTTGGCCGCAGGCCGACGTGCCGTTGAACACCCTCACCGTCGAATGGTGGAAGATCGCCCTCGTGATCGCATTCTTCGCGCCGATGTTCGCAGTCGATCTGTTCTTCTTGATCCGCATCGGGCAGTTCGATCACGGCGAGACCGAGAAGTACCTCGATCAAGCCGAGCAGTGGCTCGGGGGCTGGAAGGCGACGGCCGTGCACACGCTCACCTTCGGGGTCGTCAACCCGAAGGCGATGGTGCAGAGTGAAGTGAAGAAAGGCTTGCAGGAACTCGGCCGCACGGTCCGTGCCTCCATGTGGTGGGCCAGCGTGCAGACGGCCCTCCGATTGACATTCGGCGTCACGATCTGGCTGCTCTGGGTCTTGGGGTAGCCGGCCCACGCACCGCGGCTCACTTGGGCAGCGGCACCTGTTCCTTGCCCATGAGGTACGCCATGAGGTCGCGGACTTCGTCCGGCTTCAGCGCGTCGAACATCCCTTCCGGCATCACCGAGTTCTGCGTCGGCTTGCGTTTGTCGATGTCCGCCGCCGGGATCACGAGTTCTTCGTTGACGGTCCGCACGGTCACGGCTTGCGCGCTTTCCCTTTTGACGATCCCCGTGACGACACGGCCGTCGAGCAGTTGGAACTCGTGCATCTTGTACTCGTTGGCCACGACCGCGCTCGGATCGACGACGTTCTCGAGTAAGTAATCAAGATTGCTGCGCTGGGCGCCGGTGAGTTCCGGCCCGACCGCTTGGCCTTCGCCGTACATCTTGTGGCAGGTCGCGCAGTTCCGGGTGAATATCGTCCGGCCGTTGGCGGCGCTGCCGGCCTTCACCGCGTCGGGTGTCAGCAGCTCCTTGTATTTCTTGATCTGCACGGTGCGAGTAGCGCTGGCCGGTTTGACTTCGCCCCAGACGGAGGCCAGCTTGGCGAGTACGGTTTTATCTTTCAGCGCCGTGATCTGTCGGGCGGTGAAGGCGGTGATGTCGGCCTTGGGAATGGATCCTTTTTCCACGGCCGTCAGCAGCGCCGTGGCATAGCTGGCACGAGACGCGAGTGTTTGCACGGCATCGGCTTTTTCCTCGGCCGTGAGCTTCGGATAAACCGCGAGGATGGCCTCGGCCGATTTGTCATCGGGGTAGGCGGCGAGGGCGCGGATGGCGGCGGCGCGGATCTTTTCGTCGGCGAGCGCCGTCAAAAGCAATGGTGCGAGGCCTTCCGTTTTCGCCCCCGCGAGCAGGCGAATGGCGGAGTTGCGGGCATCGGCCGATTCGCCCTTCTGCGAGATTCGCTCCTTCATCGCGTTGATCTTAACGGTGTCGCCGAACTTCACGCTCAGCGCATCGGCGAGATCGCGCACGTCGGCGGTGACACCGAACCAGAGGGGCAGTTCACTCCACTTCGGCAGCGCTTTGGCCTTCGGTCGATCCGCGTACGCTTCGCGCATCCCGAGGAGGATGTCGCGCTTCGCGTCGGTCTTGCCCGATTCGATCGCCTTCGACAGGAGTAGCATCGCCGTCGGCTCGTCTTTGTGCGCGAGGCCGAGGTAGCGGCGGACGATGTTCTGGCGCACGAGGGGGATCTTCACGCTCTCCAAGCTGTCGAGCATCGCCGCGGGTTGTTCGGCGACGAACGGTTCCACGGCGAACCACGTGAGCCAAGCGAGATTGGCGTCGTCGGTCGGCTGGGCGACGAGCGCCGGATACAGGCTCTTTTTCAATTCGAGTGGCAATCGCTGGAAGATCGAAGCGAGTTTCAACCGTTCGCCGGCGTCCTTCGTGAGCTTGAACGCGGTCGTGAGTTCGCCCAAGGCCGACGGAAGGCGCGATTCGACGCCGAACCGGATCATCCACGTCCCGGAGTAGTGGCCGTTCAATCGCAATGTCAGATACCGATCTTCCGTCAGGCCGTCGACGGCGGCGAGCGCCCAGATCTGGCGCTCGTAGTTCCGGACGATCGGTTTGTCTTGATCCCACGAGTAGTCGAGGATCGCCTTCGCAACATCTTCCCCGCCGATGCCGCGCTCCTGCAACACGCGCCGCGCTTGGCGCCCGAGCCATTCGTTCTGTGAATAGAGCGCAAGCACGAGTTCCTTAGTCGCCAGCTTCGCCACGTCGCCCTTCCACGCTTTGCACTCGCCGTAGACGGTGCGGAAAATCCGCCCGTTGGTCACATCGACCTTGTCGTAATTGTGACACTCGCCGGTATCGCTCCAGTCGCTCGTGTACAAACCTCCGTCCGGGCCGACCTTCACGCAGATGCCGCGGTGCCACGGGTCGTTGGCGAACTGGAAGTCGGGCCGGCGGACACCTTTCATCCCCGTCGCGGTGCGCTGGAGGCCGTCGTTGTTCAGCCGGCTGCCGTGGATGTTGCAGGTGAAGAGGGTGTTGCGGTACTCCGCCGGGAAGTTCTCGCCGAGGTAGATGGCCGCTCCGCTGTGGGCGTGCCCGCCCCCGGCATCGTCGTGCTCCTTCTTCAGCGCCCCGGTCTTCTGATCAGCTCGGCTGTCGGTCCAAGCGCCGCCACCCCAGTGTTTGTAATCGACGGCGCTGCCCATGTAGCCGTAGGTGTGCGGGTTGTAATCTTGGCCGTACATGCGCGTGTACCGGCCGCCGGGGACGACGTGCCAGAGGTGATCGATGACGCAATTCGTGATGAACATTTCGCCGTGTTCGTCGAAGTCGAGCCCCCACGGATTGGTGGTGCCGGTGGCCACGACCTCGAATTTCTTCTTGGTCGGGTGAAAGCGCCAGACGCCGCAGTCGAAGAAAGTGCGATCCTTCTGCGCGGTGCCCGGCTTGCCGACGTACGACTTCGTCTGGATGCCGTTGCAGCCGTAGAGCCAGCCGTCCGGCCCCCAGATGAGGCCGTTGAAGACGTTGTGCTTGGCGTCCTTGATGTTCCAGCCGTCGAGCAGGATCTCTGGTTCGCCCGATGGTTTGTCGTCTTTGATCGGTATGAAAATGAGGTTCGGACTCGAGCAGAGATAAACGCCGCCGAATCCGAGTTCGATTCCCGAGAGGTTCACGCCGTCGTCAATAACCACGGTCTTCTTGTCGTGCTTGCCGTCGCCGTCGGTGTCTTCGAGGATCGTCACGCGGTCCTTGCCGCCTTTACCATCCTGGCTCCACTTGGGGTAGCTCAGGCACTCGACGACCCACATGCGACCGCGGGTGTCGAAGGTGAAGGCGATCGGCTGGACGATGTCCGGCTCGCCGGCGAACAGCGTCGCGCTGAAGCCTTTGGGCAGCGTGAACTTCGCGGCCGCTTCGGACGGTGGCACGGGCTTATCGACGGCCGGGCAAATCGAGGGGGCGAGCAGGAGCAACAGCGGGAGAATGCGGCGCATGGAGCGGAACCCCAAGGGAGGGAGTGTGGGTGGTGGGAAGCAGTGTATCATGATGGCGGATACAGATTCAACGGAGGTGTCCCATGGCGACGGTCGCGACGCGGCTCATCACGGCGGAGGAATTCGGGCGGATGGCCGAACCTATCGACGGTTCGAAACAAGAACTCGTGAAAGGGGAGATCGAAGAAATGCCCCCGCCCAAAGCGCGCCACGGGATGGTGCAACTGGAGATCGGAACGCTCCTGAGAAATTTCGTCAAGCCGCGAAAACTCGGATGGGTCGTGATGGAATCGGGGACGATCTTGGAAAGGGATCCGGACACGGTGCGAGGCCCCGATGTCTCCTTCTATAGCATTTCCCGCCAACCCCTACCACCCGAGG
>JBBRUN010000095.1:0-13248 GCA_038247765.1 Gemmatales bacterium
ACATGCCGGCCGTTTTCGCTGCGCACGAGGCGCTCGATCGCCGCGCGATCACGCATCCGTTCCCCGCATTGGCGAATCGCCGCGTCGATTTCGACCGCGTGCGATTTTAGCAATTTCATCCCGTCCATGTGGTCGAGCACCGGGGCGTTCGGGTCTTCCCGGCCTACTGGGTCGAGCCTGCGCGGGAACTTCAAAAGGGCTTGCGCCGCAGCCCGCACGGCGGGGTTGTGCACGCTGTTGGACCACGGGGCTTCGCCGAGAATCGGCCCGCGATTCTTATGGCAACTGAAGCAACGCTTGCCGTCGAGCAGTTTCAGCGCGGGTGTGCCGCCACCGAGGCCTTCCATGACGCCGAAATCGAACTTCGAGGTCTGCGTATTCCACGAAATGAACTCGACGGTTTTCACCACTGGCCGGCCCGGCGATTTCATTTCCATGTTGGCCGCGAGGAACAACCGTCCTTCCAACTGCGGTCGATTCGTGTCCGCCTGCCCGAGGTGCGACGGGGCCGCGACGACGGTCGGTGTCACCGGTTTCGGCGCGGGACGCGGCCTAGAACCGCCCCAACCACCGCCGGAGAATCCCGTGGTGAAATTCGAGATCGTCGGGAGCGGTGCCGGATGTGTCGAAGGCCGCATCGCGAGGACGACGCGGGGATGCGCGAGGCCCGAATGCGGATCGACCGCGGAAAAAGGGATGGCCAGTTGGAGGAAGTCCCCCAGTTTTTTCAGGGCGGCGACGAGTTCGACGCCACTGGCGGGGACTCGGCCCTTGTTCGCGTCCATCACCGCGCCGATGGCCGTATTCGGGTACGTGCGGTCACGCTCCGGCACGGTCGTCTCGCCCTCGTCCGCAATCGCCGGCGCGTTGGTCACAATCAGAAACGCGAAGCCGAGGAAGAGGCGGTACATCGGAGTGGCGTCCCGAGGAGCGTGTGGGATGCACTCCTCAACGACGGAGACGACGGGGCGTTGGTGAGTTTTCTCGAGCCGGATCAGTTGCTGGCAGCGCGAGTGGCTTCAACACTCCCCGATGTCGGCCCGTTCTTCAGCCTCACCCCACCGGGTTCGTCAGCGTACCGATGCCGCCGATGGTGATGTCCACAGTGTCGCCGGTGGATAGCGAAAACGCATCCGGTGGGACGATGCCGGTGCCGGTCATCAGTAGGACGCCGTGCGGGAAGGCGTTTTCTTTGCCGAGCCATTCGACCAAATACTCCGGCGTGCGGTTCATCTGCGCGATGCTCGTACTGCCATCGAAGGCGACCGCGCCGCCACGGTGGATGACCAAGCGGATTTCGCACGCGGTCAATTCCGCGATGGCATCGGCGAGGGTCACCCACGGGCCGACGGCGCACGAACCCGTGTAGATTTTCGCCTGCGGCAGATACAGAGGATTCTCCCCTTCGATGTCCCGCGAACTCACGTCGTTGCCGACGGTGTAGCCGACGATCTTCAAACCGGGCGTGATCACGAGCGTCAGTTCCGGCTCAG
Organism: Gemmatales bacterium; assembly: GCA_038247765.1. GTDB lineage: Bacteria > Planctomycetota > Planctomycetia > Gemmatales > Gemmataceae > JALHQU01. Next base: position 1,494 of record JBBRUN010000095.1, read on the forward strand.
GGACGTTCCATTTGCTGTCGGCGCGCACGCGGATCGGCTCGCCGGGGTTCGTGACGCGTTCGGGTGTCGCTTTCATGAACAGCTCCGGCCGGGCCGCGCTGTAGACCTTGTCGTAGAACTGCGCCGCCCCGGCCGATTCTTCCTCGCGGGCCACTTTGCTGCGTTTGTACGTGACGCCCGCGGCCCAGATTTCTTGGCGATCGACCGGCGCGAGGAATGTGACACCGGCGATGGGCAGACCCGCGCCGCCGGGATGGAGCTCGGCGACGAGTTCGCGTGGGTTCGCGGCGTGCAAGATATCGGCGAGTGTCACGACGCCGGGCACCCGCCCGAGTTCGAGCGGGTAGGCGGTGGAATCTTCGACGACGGCCACGCCGACGCGGCCGAGGGGGGTGCGGAACTTCGCCAGCTTCATGAAAGTGACCGGTGCGGGGGTGGTTGGAGATGATTCAAACATATTACGCCCAGGCGTTTCGAGGAGGTGCCGGCGCCGGCGACGGAATTTCCGCCGATTTTAGCGAACCCGGAGCCCCATCGGCACGTCCTGTTCCCGACGGAGCTATTGACATTGGGCCAATGAAGCCGATGATAGTACATAGGCCGGCAACGGGATTGCCGGCGAGCCACGAATGGACTGCACCTTTCGGAGGGGTCGATCACGAAGGCGAACCAGCACCGCAAGCTGTTCGGCTTTATGCATTGTCGATCTCCCGGAGGCCAAGCCTAAAGGGAGATCACTTGAACAGCGTCGCCACCCTGCTTTCTCGATCCGAGTCGGTCGGCGTATCTGCTTCGACCCCGACCCTTCGCCTCCGCGAAATCCCGGACGCCCTCCAAAGGGCCTGTCTGGCGGCACAAACCGCGGCCGACAACAAAGGCCAAGAGATCGTCATCTTGGATCTCCGGAAAGTCACCCCGATCTTCGACTTCTTCGTGATCGCCACCGGTACCAGCCGGCGGCAGATTCACACCATCGTCGAAGAAATCGACGCGACCCTTCGCCGCGCCGGCGATACCCGCACCGGCGTCGAGGGTTACGAGTCGAGCAAGTGGGTAGTGCAAGACTACGGCGACGTGCTCGTCCACGTGTTCGACGCCGAAACCCGCGGCTATTACAACCTCGAAGAACTGTGGGCCGACGCCGAGAAGCTCGACTGGGAACAGGAAATCGACTGATTTGGGATTGCGGATTTCGGATTTGAAATCGAATTCTTCAATCTCAAATCCGCAATCGCAAATCCGAAATTGAAATGAATCTCCTCAACGAACTCCGCAACCTGTTCGAGCCAGTACTGCAGTCCATCGCCCCCGATGCGGCCAAGGTGCCGGAGTACGCCGCGATGGTGAAAGCCGTCGCGGATGCGAAGAACGGCGACTACCAAGCCAACTTCGCCATGCCGCTGGCCAAAGTGTTGGGGCAAAAACCGCAGGAGTTAGCGAAGGCCATTGTCGACCGCGTGCTGCCGAACGAGATGCTCGAGTCGGCCGTTGTCGCCGGGCCGGGCTTCATCAATTTGAAGTTGAAGGCGAGTTGGCTCGCGGAACAAGTGCAGGCCATCGCCGGGGATGAACGCCTCGGCGTGGCGCCGGTCACGACGCCGCGAACCTTCGTCATCGATCTCAGCGGGCCGAATGTCGCCAAGCCGCTGCATGTCGGCCACCTGCGCAGCACGATCATCGGCGATTCGCTCGTGCGCATCTTGCGATTCCTCGGGCACACCGTCATCGGCGACAACCACCTCGGCGACTGGGGCACGCAGTTCGGAATCCTCATCCACGGCTACAAGCACCTCCGCGACGACGCGGCGTATCATAAGGACTCAGTGCGCGAGCTCGCGCGGTTGTACGTGCTCATTCGGCAGATGGCGAAAGCTTCCGACGAAGAAGACGAAGGCACCGGCGAGATCATGGAAGCGTGCCGGCGCGAGACGGCCAAGCTGCACGCCGGGGACGCGGAGAACACGGCGCTCTGGAATGAGTTCATGCCCTCGTGCCTGGAAATGCTCCGGCCGATCTACGAGCGGCTCGGGGTCAAGATCGACGTGGCCCACGGCGAGAGCTTCTACAACCCGATGCTCGCCGGGGTGGTCGAAGACCTGTTGAACAAGGGCGTCGCGGTCGAAAGCAACGGGGCCATCGTGGTGCCCAACGCGAAGGGCGTGGTGCCCAAAGAAACGGAGATGGCCAAGGAAGAACCGCCGGCGCTGATCCGCAAGCGCGACGGGGCCTTCACCTATACGACGACCGACCTCGCCACGATTCGCTACCGAATGGAGACGTGGAAGCCCGACGCGATGCTCTACGTCGTGGATGCCCGACAAGCGTTGCACTTTAAGACGCTTTACGCCAACGCCCGCCGTTGGGGTTACGATGTGGAGCTCGAACACGTGCAGTTCGGGTCGATCCTCGGCAAAGACAAGCGGCCGCTGAAGACGCGCGACGGCGGGACCATCGAACTCGATGTATTGCTCGACGAAGCGACGAACCGAGCCAAGCAAAAGTACGAAGTCAACAGCGCCGAGCGCCGCGAACGCGGGCAAGACGTTCCCGAATTGACCGCAACTGAAATGGCGAACCTCGCCAACATAGTGGGTATCGGTGCGGTGAAGTACGCCGACCTGAGCAACCACCGCACGACGGACTACATCTTCGACTACGACAAGATGCTGGCGACCGAAGGGAACACCGCGACGTACATGCAGTACGCCTACGCCCGCTGCCGGAGCATACTGCGGAAGGCGGAATATCTACGGTCCGCAGCGAAGCTGCACTTGGGCGAACTGGCCGAGCGCAACTTGGCCCTGCAATTGCTGAAGTTCGAAGAGACCCTCGTCGACGCCGGCGATGAGTATCTTCCGCACCTAATTGCGGGCTATCTCTGGGACTTGGCCAAGGCACTCAGCACTTTCTACGAAGCGTGCCCCGTGCTAACGGCCGAGACCCCGGAACTGAAAGCCAGCCGCTTGCTACTGGTCGATTTGACCGGCCGAACGATTCAACACGCGTTGAGTTTGTTGGGTATCCAGACGGTGGAACGGATGTGATTGAAACTGACAACTGTGATCTGATCACTGACAACTGTCTTATAATAACAATCAGTTGACAGATGACAGTTCAGACACCCTCAACACAAAGCTTCGTCATGTTCGTCGATCGCATCGAAATCTATGTCCGCGGTGGCAACGGTGGGCGGGGCATGTGCTCCTTCCGCCGCGAGAAATACGTGCCGCGCGGCGGGCCGGACGGCGGCGATGGAGGCCGGGGCGGATCCGTCATCGTCCGAGCCGTCGGCAACGCCGACAACCTGTCGCCGCTGCTGCACAAGAAACACTGGCGTGCCAAGGCCGGGGAGTCGGGCGGCACCTACCAGTGCACCGGCTCGCACGCCGCCGACCTCATCATCCCCGTGCCGCCGGGCACAATTGTGCGCGACCGCGAACGCGGCAACTTATTGAAGGACCTCGTCGAAATCGGCGATGAAGTCGTCGTCGGCAAGGGGGGCCACGGCGGCCGCGGGAACAAGCACTTCGCCACCGCGACAAACCGCACGCCGCGCGAATTCGAACCGGGCGAAGAAGGCGAAGAGCGGCACATCATCCTCGAATTGAAGGTCATCGCCGACGCCGGGCTCATCGGATTCCCCAACGCCGGCAAGTCGACGATGCTCTCCCGGCTCAGCCGGGCGACGCCAGAAATCGCCGATTATCCCTTCACGACCAAGCACCCGAACCTGGGCATCGTCTCGCTCGGCGGTGACTCAACCTTCGTGCTTGCCGACCTTCCGGGTCTGATCGAAGGCGCGTCGCAGGGCGTCGGGTTGGGGCATGAATTCCTCCGCCATGTCGAACGGACGCGGGTACTGATTCACTTGATCGAACCGTTCCCACTCGACGAATCCAGCCCCATCGAGAACTACCACACCATCCGCCGGGAGCTCGGCACCTACAGCCAAGAACTCGCAGAGAAGTCCGAGATCATCTGCATCAGCAAAGCCGAGCTGACGGGGGCCGCGGAAGTGAAAGATCAACTCGAGCACGACCTCTGCCGGGAAGTGTTCCTGATGTCGTCCGTCACCGGCGAAGGATTGTCGAAGGTCGTCGGCCAAGCGACGAAGCTGATCACCGAGCTGCGGAAAGCGGACGCCGGCAAGAAAGCGAAGCAAGTGGTCTTCGCCACCGAAAAAGCGATCCGCAGCGAGGTGCCCGAGGAGGCGACGCCGTGACGCCGGACGTGGTGGTCGACATCGGCAATAGCCGGATGAAGTGGGGATTGGTGGAAGACGGCCGGATTGCGGACGTTGCCAATCTCAATTTCGACCGCGAGAGTTGGGTCCGTCAAGGATTGGCTTGGGATCTGGATCAAGGCGACTGCTGGTTCATCGCTAGCGTCAACCGACCGGTATTCGATAGGCTGAAGAAAACGGTCGGTGATGCCACACATATCGAATCGTATCGCCAAATACCCTTGGAACTCGATATCGACACACCGGAATCGGTGGGCTTGGACCGGGTTTTGGCGTGCCTCGCCGCGAAAAAGTACGCGCAAGTCCGCGAGCCGTTCCTAGTTGTGCAAGCCGGTACGGCACTCGTCATCAACCTCGTGAATGCCGCGGGTGCCTTCGCCGGGGGTGCCATCATTCCCGGCTCGGCGCTCATGGCGAAGTCGCTCCGTGAACATACGGCGCAACTACCCGAGGTGGTCATCGACAAGCCGGTGGCGCCCGTTCCGGGCCGGACGACCCGAGACGCCATTCGCACAGGGATTTATTGGGCAAGCATCGGCGCGATCTTGACCCTGCGAACCGGTTTCTGCGATAGCGAAGTTCTCCCCGTTTTCCTAACCGGCGGCGATGCCGAACTCTTGCTTGGCAGCATCCCCGAACCGGTGCGCCACATCCCCGATCTCGTCCTCGAAGGGATTCTCCTTGCGGCCGAGGCCCGACCATGATCGGTGACACCGCGGTGTCGGTTCTCACGCCATCGGGCTCCGGGGCCATCGCGACCGTGGCCGTTCGCGGCCCGTCGGCTTGGGAATTCGTCCGGCGCTTCTTCCGCCCGGCGAAGGGGATGCTGCCGGATATAGCCGATCTCGGCCGCGTCTGGTTCGGCAACTTCGGCTCAGGCACTGGCGACGAAGTGATCCTCGCGGCGAAGGGGCCGGATGTATTCGAGATCCACTGCCACGGCGGCATTCGCGTCGTGCGCTGGATCGTCGGGCAGTTGGTCGAGGCCGGCTGCGTCGAAACGGCTGCGTTCACTTTTAGCGAAGCGGGTATCGATCCGCGCGCTTTGGAACCGCTGACGCAGGCGACGACGGTGCGAACCGCCGCGATCCTGCTCGATCAATTCCACGGTGCCTTTCTTCGGGGCGATCCGACGTTATCCGCTCGATACGCTTCGCTCGGACGACACCTCGTGACCCCATTGAAAGTCGTCATCGCCGGGCCGCCCAACGCCGGCAAGAGTTCGCTCATCAACGCCTTGGCCGGGTTCCAACGCAGCGTCGTCGCCCCGATCCCCGGCACCACGCGAGACGTGGTTCGGGTGCACCTCGCCCTCGACGGCTGGCCCGTGGAACTCTCCGACACCGCCGGATTGCGAACCGGAACCGACGAACTGGAATCGGCGGGAATCGCCAAGGCCCGCGCCGAGTATGCCAAGGCCGACCTGCGCGTGTGGGTGATCGATCTCACGGTCGAATCGCCGGAATGGCCGAAGCTCGACCCGGAACCGGAGATCATCGTCGGTAACAAGATCGATGCGGCCCTCGTACGGATCGATTCTTCCAAACTGATTCCGGTCTCGGCGACGCGCGGCGATGGCTTGCCGGAACTCATCGCGGCCATCGTGAAGATGCTCGTCCCCGTCGTCCCCTCGCCCGGCGCCGCTGTGCCGTTCACGCCCGCCCTTTGCGACGTGGTCGAATCGGTCGCTACAACCGGCACAGTCGATTCGGCCCGTTGATCCGCCTCTGCGGAATGCGGATCGTATGCGAGACCGGCGTGCAAGGTTCTCGGTTCAACTCGGTTCCTTTCCGGTGTCGATAACAAGCAGACGGAACGGAGTACCGGAGCCACGATGTCCACCACTCGATTCCGACTGCTGTTGCTCGTGTCGCTGGCGGCGATCGGTTTCGCGCCGACCCGCTCCGATGCCTTCTGGAGCATCTTCAAGAACTTCGGCCCGAATAAACTCGAGCGCATCAACGAGAAAATCGGCGGCCGCGTCCACGACTTCACCGAGAACCACGGGGTCGACTACCGCATCTGCTCCAAGGCCCTCGGCGAAAAACGCGAGTTGTACGTTTACACACCGCCGGGTTACGACGGCAAAACGCAATTCCCCTTCATGCTGTGGCTGCATGGCTTCGGCCACGACGAAAAGAACTTCCTCGATTTCGTGCCGTTCTTGGACGAAGGCATCCGCACCGGCGCGATCCCGCCGATGGTCATCGTCGCTCCCGATGCCAGCGTGAAGGGCAAACCTTCGCTCTTCAACACCGGCAGTTTCTATTTGAATTCCAAGGCGGGCCGGTTCGAAGACTTCATCATCGATGACGTCGTCGGCTTCGCTTTCAAAAAGTTCGCCCTGCGGCCGGAGCGGGACGCCCACGTCATCGCCGGGGCCAGCATGGGCGGGTATGGCGCCTACAGCTTGGGCTTCAAACACAAGGAACTATTCGGCAGCATCGCCGGCATCATGCCGCCGTTGAACATGCGCTACATCGATTGCCACGGAAATTACAACAGTAACTACAACCCGAGCTGCGTGATGATGCGCGACTCATTTCCGCGGAACGAAATCATCGCCCGCTATTACGGCGTTATCTTGATTCGCCAGCGCCGCATGATCGACCCGCTGTTCGGCCGCAACAATCCGGACGTGCTCGCCATCCTCTCGGCGAACAACCCCATCGAATTGCTCGATACCAAAGCGATTCACCCGAACGACTACAACCTGTTCATTGGCTATGCGGAGAAGGACGAGTTCAACCTCGACGCGCAAGCCGAGCATTTCATCGATGCGGCCCGCAAGAAGGGGTTCGAGCCGACCGTGCTGAAAGTGGAAGGCGGCCACCACAGCAAGAGCACCGCCGTGAAGATGTTCCCCGGCTTCGCCCGCTGGATCAAACCGGTGCTCGCCCCCTATGCGCCGCCCAATTACAACTGCCGCGTCGGCGATAGCCACTCGGTGAAGCACACTCCGCTGACCGGCGGATTCGTCCGTCCGGTGTACTTGGCGCCATTGCCCGCCGCACCGACGATGCTCCGCTGATTGCAGATCGACCGCGCCTCGCTTCAAATTCTGCAAGCGCGCGGCGAATTCCTTAAGTTGTAGGCATGTAGGATAGCGCCCGCATTGCCTTTGTTCGCCCATTCACTTACGATTTGCTCATCCCACCCGCACGAGGCACATCCATGGTTCGGTTGCTTTTCTCTATTGTCCCCATCGCCGTGCTGTGTTCGTCCGCGTTCGCCGAGAACTGGCCGCAGTGGCGGGGGCCGAAAAACGACGGCATGTCCACGGAGAAGAATCTGCCGGGCAAATGGGGCTTTGAAGCCGGGAAGCCGATCGCCTCGGACACCAAGCCCGAGAACATCGTTTGGAAGACGAAGCTGCCGGGGCCGGGCGCCAGCACGCCCTGCATCTGGGGAGAGCACATCTTCGTCACGGCCCAAGAAGACTCCGGCCTCAGCCTCATTTGCATCGGCACCGATGGCCAAGAGAAATGGAAGAAACAACTGAGCGCCGGTACCGGCAAAGCCCGCGGCGACGAAGGCAACCTCGCCTCGGCGTCGTGCAGCACCGACGGCAAACAAGTCTACGCCTTCGTCGGCAGCGGCGAACTCGTCGCCTACGACTTCGCCGGCAAAGAAGCTTGGAAGGTGGATACCGTCAAAACCTATGGCAAGTACCAGATCCAGTTCGGCGGCCACTGGACGCCGGTCCTGCACAAGGGCAAGCTTTACGTCACGCTGATGCACCAGAAACTCCAGACGATCGTCTGCTTCGACGCCGCGAGCGGAAAAGAAGATTGGAAGACCCCACGTACCAGCGATGGCAAAGGCGAATCTCCGGACGTGTACAGTTCGCCGTTCGTCTGGGAAAAAGGGGACAAGGCACTGTTGATCGTCCACGGCAACGACTATTGCACGGCGCACGAACTCGCCGACGGCAAGGAAGTGTGGCGCGTCACCGAGTTGAACCCGAAGAAGAATTACAACAACGCTTGGCGGGCGGTGTCGTCTCCGCTGGTGACGCCGGATTTGATCGTCGTGCCGTCGTGCAAGCAGCACCCGACAGTCGCCATCGACCCGAACGGAGCCGCGGGGGAAATCGCGCCGGGTGCCTCGCTCGAAAAATGGCGATTCAAAAGCACGCCCGATGTGCCTTCGCCGCTGCTGGTCGATGGCGTGGTCTACTTGATGGGCGCAAACGGCCAGCTCACGGCCGTGGACGCAAAGACCGGCAAAGAACTCTACGGCCTGCGCATTACGAACGAACGCCACCGGGCCAACCCGGCCTACTTCGACGGCAAGATTCTGCTGGTGGGCCGCGAGGGGAACATGGTCGTGATCAAACCGGGCGAGACAGCCGACGCCGCGCCGATCAAAAACAAGTTGAACGACACCTTCACCGGTTCCCCAGCCATCAGCGGCGGACGGATTTACCTTCGCGGCTGGAACTACCTCTGGGCCATCGGCACGAAGTGAGGTGGGGTTCACCACAGAGTCACAGAGAAATGCCGTGGGTCGAGAGAGCCAAGATGCTTACGATCTCTATCCCTTTCTACTCTGTGCCCTCTGTGGCTCCGTGGTGAACCATCTTGTTTTCCAATATCCCGAATCTCCTCTCGCTCAGCCGACTGCCCCTCGGGGTCATTCTCTACTTGTGCATATCCTTCGACCGCTGGCGCGGGGGGTTGATCGTCCTCGGTATCGCCGTATTCACCGATTGGCTCGACGGGTGGTGGGCGCGGCGGTTTCACTGCGGCACCGCCATCGGCCGCAGCCTCGACCCGCTCACGGATAAAGTCTTCGTCGGCGGGGCCTTTATTTTCTTGATCCCCGTGAGGCACGCCGTCCCGATGGAGCCTTGGATCGTCGCGATCGTGATCATTCGGGAATTGATCGTCACCGGGCTGCGCGGGATGGTCGAAGCGACGGGAAAAAGTTTCGGGGCCGACTGGTTCGGCAAATTGAAAACGGTTCTGCAATTCGCCGTGCTGTTCGTAGCGCTCGGCTACAAATCAGAGGCTGCGAACATTATTGAAGCCGGATACTACCGAACGTTTCAATTCGGGTACCAACTTCTGATCGGCAGCATGCTAGTGGCGACGGTGGGAAGTGCCTTGCAGTACACGGTGAAGGCTGTCAAGCTGTTGCGCTGAGAATGCCAAGCCGGCCGCATCAGCGGCCGACTCGCAAGTCCTGTGACTTTTCTAGGCTTTGGCTTTCTTCGCTTTGATGGCATGCTGCTCGGCCAGCGCCGGCGGCAGGTTCTTCTTGGCCAATTCGACCAACTTATCGAAGGTCGCCGGATCGTGGATGGCGATTTCGCTCAGCGACTTGCGGTCGAGCGCGACGAACGAGCGCTGGAGCCCGGCGATGAATTCGCCGTAGCGGAGTCCGCGGGCGCGGGCGGCCGCGTTGATGCGGATGATCCAGAGCTTGCGAAACATGCGTTTCTTGACGCGGCGGTCGCGGAAAGCGAATGCCCGCGCCCGGAGGAGCGTCGTTAGCGATTGACGGTACAAATTGTGGCGGCTGAGGCGGAAACCCTTGGTGAGTTTGCGGATCCGCTTCCGCCGTTGCATAGTGGTTTTGCCACTGCCTGCGCGAACCATGGTCGTGTATCCCGTGTTGAATCGGTGAGTGTGAAAGAAGGAATGCGGGGCGTGATTACTGCTCGTTCATCGCGATGAGGTACTTCTTCACGATGACGCTGGTAATCACACCCGCGTTGCGGAGTTGCCGGCGGCGCTTGGCCGTGAAGTGGGCGTTCAAGTGGCGCTTGCCGCACTTGGAGTACTTCAGTTTGCCGGTGCCCGTGACACGGATTCGCTTCTTGACGCTCTTGTTGGTCTTGTTCCGATGGGCCATGGCGGCCTCCTCAACACGGTTGTGGAATGCAAGGGGGAAGGCGGGCGAACCGCTTCACTTGGTGCCCCGATTCCGACACGGCTATCGGCGAGCGATAGCGACAGCAAACCGGACGGGCCGATTTGTGCGAATTCTGAGTATAGCGGGCGAGGGGGAAACGGGAAGGGCGCATCAAAGTCAACGAGTGCGGCCGAGACGCGATGGGCCTGACGATGGGATGTCGATGTGGCGGTAAACTGATTGCCGAGCGACGGATAGCTCCGAACCACCTTCCTGCCGTTGTAGATCCGGAGCTCGGATCGATTTTCGGCCGGCCCATGGAGCCAACATTAGCTTTCAGGTTTCAGTCATTCTGCACACCCCCCCGGCCGAAAGCAGCGAAAGCAGCGAAAGCAGCGAAAGCAGCGAAAGCAGCGAAAGCAGCGAAAGCAGCGAAAGCTCCGAAAGCAGCGAAAGCTCCGAAAGCGAAATCGAACGGCCGAAACTAGAGTTCGGTCCAAGGGCGGATCGCGGCGCTCGCCTTCGAGCCGTTTCAATTTCAGTTCGGCGGCACGTCTTGTTTTGTGAGTCCGGCAGTTCAGACCCTCGTTGGCGCGTCGAACTAACATAGCACATAGCAAGATGACACACGGAAACTGAAAATGCTGTGGTGGTTCATTGCAGTTGAAAGGCGAAACGTCATTTCTTCGGGCTGGTCATGCGGAATTGATCGTTCCAGCGTTTCGGCTCGCCCGGCAGCATCGCGCCGGGGACGCTGAGGTTCTTGGCTTTGGCCAAGTCGATGAGCGCCCGCGGGTAATCGGGCCATTTGCCGAGTTGGCCGTCGAGCTTCTCGCGCTCCCCTTTGCCGAGCTTCGGGAAGAGTTGCTCCTTCAAAAACAGTTCGACATCGTCTTGGAATTCCCCCGGTCGGCAGGGGCCGAGGGGCGGGAGTTTCTCTTTGCTGTTCGAGTCGAGTTTGGCGATTTCGAGCGCGAAATCGGGCCAGCGGCCGAGGCTCGCTTTGAATCGATTCGGGAGTGAGATGCCGTCGTTCTTTACCAATCGCCGCACGGTCATCAGCGAGAGTGGCGGCTGATCGATTTGGGTGAGCGGTTTCCCTTTGCCCGGCTCGGGGAGCATCGGGTGCTGCTCGGCCAATTGCAGTAAGCACGCCCCGTACGAGAACCAGTAGCCTTCTTTGTAAGCGGCTTCGTGGCGGTATTTCAATTCGATGAGTTCGTCTTTGCTCAGCCGGGACGGTGCCGCGCTGTCGCCCTTTTTGTCGATGGGCTGGGCCAGATCGACCCCGAAGCCTTTGCGGATGTATTCGTCAACCGATTTCGCCAGCGCGGGGGTGTTGAAGGGCCACGCTTTTTGGTCTTCGGATTTGTTCGGTTGCCAGTGGTGGTGGGTCAATTCCCACTCGCGGCGGAAGGCCTGTTCGCGCTGGCGGAGCTCGCGCAGAAATTGCGTGCGCTCTTCCACCGTCGCCACGCTTTTCAAAGCCTTCTGCTGCGTCGCGGGGAGCGATTCGCGCCATTGCCGCTCGCGGACTCGCAGCACGGCTTCGAAGCGTTCCCCCGCATTGGTCGCACTCAGGATTTCTTTGCGTGTCGCGTCCGGTAAGCGGTCGAGCCAGACCGCGTAGGCTTCGAGCGTACTTTCGATCGA
>JBBRUN010000096.1:0-13231 GCA_038247765.1 Gemmatales bacterium
ATTTGAGTCCTATGAAGAGGCACGCTCCGCGCCGATGCCCCACATCGATGTCCATGAAGCTCTCATGATCTGCCACGCGGATGGCCTTTCGGCTTACGAGCAACTCCATCATTACGGAATCGAGATATTCCTCGAAAAAGACGGCTGGCACATCAACTACGGAATCAAGCAGCGTAACGGTTCACGCGTTGCCGGCGGCGGGCCACACTACGTCATCGACGCCAGCACCGGCAAAATTCTGAGCAAAAAGTACTACCAGTGACACCCCGCTGACACCGCACGGATGTCCGTTCGTATGAGCACGATACCGCAGAAGCCGTCCAAGTACACCACCGACGAACTCACCGCCCTCGAAGGGCTGGAACCGGTGCGCGTCCGCCCCGCCATGTACATCGGCGGCGTCGATGCCAAGGGGCTGCACCACCTCGTCTGGGAAATCGTCGATAACTCCATCGACGAGTACCTCAACGGCTACGCCGACAATATCACAGTGATTCTGCACAAGTCCGGCGACGTCATCACGGTGCAAGACAACGGTCGGGGAATCCCCGTCGATACCCACCCCAAGTATAAGATCAGCGGACTGGAACTCGTACTCACCAAACTCCACGCCGGCGGCAAGTTCAACAACAAAGACAGCAACTATTTCTACTCCGGCGGTCTCCACGGGGTCGGGGCATCGGTCGTGAATGCGCTGTCGAAGAAGATGATCGCCAATGTCCGCCGCGACGGCTTCGAGTACCAGATGACCTTCTCCAAGGGCATCCCACAAACGAAGCTCGAAAAGATCGGCCCCTTCCGCGGCCACGGGACGATCATCACGTTCCACCCGGACGACACGATCTTTAAAACAACGCGCTTCGATGCCGATACGATCCACCACCGCCTCGAAGATATCTCGTACATCCATGCCGGGCTGAACATCACGTTCAAAAACGAGATCACCGGCGATACCGTCGAACTTTCGCACCCCAACGGCATCCCGGATTTCTTGGCGAAGATCGTCAAGGACGATCAAAAAGCCCCGGTGACGGAAGCCGCGTTTCACGCCAAACGCGACGGCGAAGACCGGATGGAGATCGCGCTGCAGTGGACGCAATCGACCGAAGAAACGCTGCGGTCGTACGTCAACGGCATCCGTACCCCTAACGGTGGGACGCACGAGAACGGCCTGAAATCGGCTCTGCGCAAGGCCGTGAACAACTACATCGAAACCCACGATGTGAAGGTGAAGGGGTTGAAGATCACGGCCGACGACATCCGCGAAGGAGTCGTGGTGATTCTGTCCGTGTTCGTGCAAAACCCCGAATTCGAAGGGCAGACTAAGCAACGCCTCAACAACGGCGAGACCGAAGCCAAGGTCGATAACTTCGTCCGCACCGCGCTCGAAACTTGGCTCAATTCCAATGGCACCGCGGCGGATGCCATCGTGGGGCGCATCGTACTTGCGGCGAAGGCGCGCGAAGCCTCCCGCGCGGCCATCGAGATCACCCGCAAGTCGGTCAGCAATACCCGACGGCTCAGCTTGCCCGGCAAGCTCGCCGATTGCAAATCGGCGGACCTCGGGCACACCGAGCTCTTCATCGTCGAAGGGGACTCCGCCGGCGGCTCGGCGAAACAGGGGCGCAACAACGCTACTCAGGCCGTGCTGCCGCTACGGGGAAAGATCCTCAACGGCGAAGAACTGACGACGATCGAAGTGCTGAAGAATGCGGAGCTCGCCGACCTGACGAATGCCATCGGCACCGGGGCCGGAGATCGCTTCAACTACGCCGGGCTGCGCTATGGCAAGATCATTCTGCTCATGGATGCCGACGCCGACGGCTACCACATTTGCACGTTGCTGCTCGATTTCTTCTTCCGGCACATGCCCGAACTGATCCGCAAGGGGCACATCTTCATCGCCCAACCGCCGCTCTACCGGCTCGACGTCGGCAAGGAAACTCACTGGGCCAAGGACGACGAGCACAAAGAGCAGATCATCCAAGGGCTGCGGGCAAACGCGAAGATCGACATCACGCGGTTCAAAGGCCTCGGCGAAATGCCGGCGCGGGTGCTCGCCCAGACGACGCTCGACGTGAAGACGCGCACGGTATTGAAGGTGGAAATCGAGTCGCAACTGGAGGCGCACGCGACCTTCCACGACTTGATGGGCGGCGACGCCAGCCCGCGCTACCAGTTCATCATGGAGAAGGCCGACCAGACGGTGGCCGAGGATTTGGATTTGTAAGTCATGGTGACAGCGAAGCAGCGCAGAGGATGCCATGGGCCGTCCAGGCGATTGTCCGCGGCCAATTCCATTTCACTAAGTGGTCGATCCTCGCGGTGTCCGGCCCCTCGGCAGCAAGACGATAATGAATCGGCACTTGGACGAAAATGGTGGAAAATCCCCAAACTCCAACGCAAATGGTGCCCAACCTGGCCGAAACGGAATCGGGTTGGAATACCAGCAACAATACCGTCGTAGACAATTCGACGAGCATCGGCAGGATCACCACGCGGCCCATCCGCGTTTGATGCTGGAGCATCGCATCGCGGAATCGAGCGCCAATTGGATCAGCCAGATGACGCCGACTATGAACCAAGTCGAGAGGGCATTCGCGAGTAACAGTCCGTCAGTCATCCCTTCGCCTTCACCGTGGAAAGCCCGCCATCGATGCCGATGATCTGCCCCGTGACCCACGTCGTCGCGGGGTCGAGCAGCCAAGAAATGGCGGCGGCCACGTCGTCCGGTTCGCCGATGCGGCCGAGCGGGTGCATCGCCGTCGACGCCTTCAAGGCCATCTCGCTTCCCGTGATTTTCGCGGCCAGCGGGGTCCGTACCAATCCGGGTGCCACGGCGTTCACGCGGATATTCTTCGGGGCGTAGGTCGCCGCGGCGGAGATCACGAGGCCGTTGACGGCCCCTTTCGCGGTGGCGATGGACTCGTGGTTGATCAGGCCGATCCGCGCGGCAACGGTCGAAGCGAGCACGATGGAACCGCCGCTGGCCATCATCGCTTTGGCTGCGGCACGCACGGTGTAGAACGCGGAATAGGTGTTCAACCGCAAAGTCTGTTCGAACTCGGCGTCGGTCGTGAGGTGGGCCGGCTTCAACAAAATCGACCCGACGAGATTGGTGGCGCCCGCGAGCGGGCCGAATTTTTCGACCGCTTCGCCGAATGACAAGTCGATGTCAGCGGACTGGGTCGCATCCGCAACGCGGGTCAAATATTCGCCAGCCGGGTTCAATCCCTTGAGTTCCATCGCCAAGGCTTCTAGCTTCGTGGCCGTCTGCCCGACCAAGAAAAGGCGGGCGCCTTTGGTCGCCAGCATCCGACAGACGGCCGAGCCAATGCCCCCGGCGGCACCGATGATGACGTAGGCGGGGAAGTTCGAGTTCATCGTTTTGGCTCACATAGTCGGTGTAATCGATGATAGCGCCGGCGGGGTCCGCCCTTTCCACCCGACGGGTCGGCCGAGCCAACTGCGGACGGTCGCATACCACTGGATCGCGAGCAAAGCGATGATGGCCAGCGGGTGGCACACGACCCCAATCCATGACTGTTGGAACCGGATCGCGGCGTGGATTCGCGGAGCGAGGGACATTCCTAAGGCCATGAGTACCAATGGCCAGAAAGGCACATAATTGATGACCGCTTCTGCGTTAAATGGTCCGTAGTGAAACATGTCGAATCTGTACAGAAGCATGTACGGACCCACGTGCCCCAACAGCAGCAGAATCGTCCAGACCCAGATCAAGCCGGGTGCCCCGAGGCCCTCGCGGGCATTCTTGGCGAAGCCGTTCCACACTCGGCCCGTAGTCCGGTACATCCGGCAGACGGCCTCGTCGCCGGCGTCGCAGAGGTCGGTCTTCAATCCGCATTGCCGGTAGGCTCGGGGCAACTTCACCCCGTCGTGCAGGCTGGCCCGTACCAGCGGGTGCCCGTGCCCGCCGACTTTCCTATATGCTTCGGCCGTCGTCGTGAACCACTGCCCGCAGCCGGCCCCTAGGCCCGCTTGCAGGCTCGCACGCATCCGGCCCAGTGGCAGATAACAGAGCAGCAGCCAGTGGATCAGCGGGACGATCAACTTCTCGCCAACGGTGCCGGTTTCTTGGCGCGGGAACCCGCTGACGAGGCTCGCCCCCGAGGTTCGCAAGAAGCCGACCATCCGCTTCAGCGATAGTGGCCCGAGGCGAACATCGGCATCGAGGAACGTAATCACGTCGTACTTTGCCAACAGCGACAGTTGGAAACAGGCGTGCTGCTTACCACACCAATCGCTGGGCAGCGGCGGTGCGGTCGCGAGTCGCACGCGGCCATCATTTGCTGCGAATTCGCCGACAATCGCAGCGGTGCGATCCGTCGATCCGTCGTCGAGGACGATCACTTCGAGTTCGACGCCTTCATTCGACAACACAGCCCCGAGCGCCGCGGCGATGCCGGTTTCTTCGTTCCGGGCCGGGATCAACACCGAGATCCGTTCGGGGGCTAAGGTGTCTTGGGCCACCGGCTTGCGGAACAAACGGACATTGCGGAAGTACAGCAGGCAGGGAACGGCGGAGAAGAAGAGTGCGAACGGGAAGAGCACGCAGAGGAAGCCGCTCATCGTGCCACCTCGCCGTGGGCCGGGCGAAAGCGTTTGAAGCGGAGCCAGCAAGCGAGCCGGCGGAAGAGATCGTACCCGCCGCCGACCCCGGACTTGCCGCCGTGGACGGTGCGGAACAGTGCCGGGTCGCGCGATTGCGTTTCGCGGTTCAAGATGTCGAGGTTCGCGGTCAGGATCGCTTCCAACTTCGCCGTCCAGTCCTTCGCGGGGAGATTCGGATTCGCATCGATGGCGATCGGCTCCGCGATCCGCACCAGCGCTTCGGGCGCGCTCTCGTTCCAGAAACTGTACTCGAGGGCGACGCAGAGGATCCACCCGCGCCGCATCCGCGCGGCGAGGTGGCCGACGCCGGATTTAAAGTTCAACGGCCGGGTGCGCACGTCGGCGAATTCTCCTTGGGCCGTGAGCCAAAGCGTCCGGCGCGGTCCGCTCAAAATGGCAGCGCCGGTGTGCAGGAAATCGATGCCGCTGCGGATCGACCCGGCATCGAGCGGGAAGAAGCCGAGCCGGCCGAATATCGGGTAGTTTTTCAGCATCGTGGGGTGCATGGCCGCGTAATGGTGATAGCCCGGCAGCGTCAGGGCCACCGGCACGGCGATCATCGGATCCCACCATGATGGGTGATTGGCGACGACGAGGATCGGCTCGCCATCGGTCGGTAATGCGGCGCCGCTGCGTGATATGCGGACGGCGTGGAAATGCCTGCGGACGAACCGCAAGACGTACCGGTAGAATCCCTTCACGAGCCAGTCCACGCGCCGCGGCAGTGGGGCGCTCACGCCGGCATCTCCGCCCAGTGCGACGTTGGCTTCCCGGCGAATTCGGTCGCTTTCGGCCGCACGCGCTCGGCCACGGCATCGCGGTCGAGCGAATCGGCGGCGATCCATCCGGACATCAGCACCATCGGCATGCCGGGGCCGGGGTGGGCCGCCCCCCCCGCGAAATACAGGCCTTTAATGTCGGGCGAGCGATTCGCTGGTTTGAAGGCCCCGAGCCACTTGCCGTGGGACGCGAGTCCGTAAATCGCGCCGTTGAGGACGCGGTAGCGGTCATGGATGTCCTGCGGAGTCAGGTGTTTTTCGAACGCAATGCGCTCCTCGATGTCCGGCATCGCGCCGGTCGTTTTCAGCTTGTTCAAGATCACCCGGCGGTACTCGGGCAGCATCGCGGACCAATCGTGGTGTGCACGTAAGTACGGGGTGTGAACCAGTACGTAGAGGGCATCGCCGCCGGGCGGGGCGGTATTCGGCTCGGTGCGCGTTGTGGAAGCGAGATAGCAGGTCGGGTCCGGCGCCGGTTCGCCCTTGTGGTAGATGGCGTCGAACTCTTCTTCGGGATCGCGACTGAACACGAAGTTGTGGTGCAACAGGTGGTCGTAAGCTTTCTTCAATCCGAGATAGAGCACGACGCCGGAGCAGGCCGGTTCGTATTTCCGCCGACCTTCAAACTTCTTTTTGGCCCGGCCCGCGTGCCCGTTCAGCAGTTCGCGGTGGGTGCGCACGCTGTCGGCATTCGACACGACGCCCGCGACCGCGATCATTTCGCCCGTGTCGGTTTCGACTGACACCGCCGTGTCACCGGCTGGGTTTGTGTGGATGTGCCGGATGCCGCACGCGGTACGGAACTCGACACCGAGTTCCGTACCCAACTTCACGAGCGCTTCCGGCACGGCCCGCGTGCCGCCCATCGGGTACCAGATCCCCTCGGCCGTTTGCATGTGCGCGATGCCGCACAGCACGGCGGGGGACGCGTCCGGCGACGAACCGACGTACTGCGTGAAGTGGTCGATCATCTGCGCGACGCGGGCATCAGAGACGTATTTCCGCACCGTCCCGGCCACCGAGCGGCCCATCCGCATCTTCATGACGTCGGCGAGGATTCGGGGTTTGAAGCCGGCTTTCCAGTCCATCATGTCGGCGATGCCGCCGATCGACTTCCAGAAGAAGTAATCGTCGCTAATCGTGTGGAGTCGACCCGACAGGCCGAGGAATTGCCGGTATCCAGTACCCGTTCCGGGGGCGAAATCGTCGAGCTTCGCGGCCATCGCATCGACGTTTTCGACGAGGTCGAGTACGTTCCCGTCGCCGAAGAAACAACGCCACTGCGGGTCGAGCCGCACGAGCGCGAGGTAATCTTCGATCCGTTTGCCGGCCTCGGCGAAGACTTGTTTCAGTACGGATGGGATCGTGAGAATCGTCGGGCCCATGTCGAAGCGGAAGCCGGCTTCCGTCAACTCCGCCGCCTTGCCGCCGAGCCACGGGGACTTCTCGAACAGAACGACATCGTACCCGCGCGCGGCAAGTGTGCACGCCGAAGCTAAGCCGCCGAGGCCACCGCCGATGACCGCGATTCGAGAAGAACTCACTGCGAACCTCACTGTTCGGAACACCCGACCCTTGACAGAGGTCGGCTCGCCTCAACGGTACCTTCCGCGTCCAACCACGCCACGTCGCGGCCGAAGTCTTGCAAGAGCAACCGCGAAGTGATCCGCGCCGATTCGTAGATCACGGGCAAGCCGCTGCCGGGGTGCGTGCCACCGCCGACCAAATAGACCCCGTCCAGATCTTCGAACCGATTCCGCGGCCGTAGGTGAAGCATCTGCCCGAGGTTGTGGGCGAGGTTGAAGGTCGCCCCTTTGTAAACCTCGTGGTCGAACTCCCAGTTCGCGGGCGTCAGGATCTTCTCGTACCGAATGCGTTTCTCGATGTCGCCCATGCCGAGCTTGGCCATCTGGCGGATCACGGTATCGCGGTATTTCTGTTTTTGCTCGGCCCAGTTCACGTTGCCATGTTGGTGCGTCACCGGCACGAGGCAGTAAATCGTACTCATCCCCGGCGGCGCCAGCGACGGGTCGGTCGGCGTCGCATTCTGAATATAGATCGAGGCGTCGTCCGTCAGGCGGTGGTGCTTTTCGATATCGTCGAGGTTTCCGAGGTAATTCTCGGACGTGTAGATCGAGTGGTGCGGCAGGTGGTCGTAGACCCCGTCGATACCGAGGTAGAGCATGAACGTCGAGCAGGAGTATTTCTTCTTCGCCAGTTTCTCGTCGGTCCAACGGCGGCGAAGGTGATTCGGCACCAACTTCGTCATGGTGTTGGCGAAGTCGGAATTCAAGATCAGCGCATCGGCCCGGTGTTCGCCCGATTCGGTGCGGACGCCGACGGCCCTGCGGCCCTCGAACAGTATCTCTTCGACGCTTTCGTTCAGCTCGATTTCGACGCCGAGTTCCTCGGCGATCCGGGCCATGCCTTCGGAGACGGACGAGCAACCGCCGTACGGGTGCCAGACGCCGAAGTCGTATTCGAGGTAACTGAGGATGCTGAACAAACTCGGGCAGTTGAACGGCGACATGCCAAGGTACTTAGATTGGAAGCTAAAGGCGAGCCGCGTGCGCGGATCTTGGAAGTATCGCCGGAGTTCGCCATCGACCGAAGCCCACGGCCGCAGCAGCGGGATCATCTTGATCAGCTCCCAGCTGAGCAAATCCTTCCAGCCGAGGAAGGGGCTTTCGAGCACGGGGCGGAAGCTTTCGAGTTTCACCCGGTTGTCCGCGATAAACCGCTCGACGTTCGCACCGTCGGCCGGGTTGAGCTTCGCCACTTCCGCAGCCATGCGCTTCAAGTCGGGCGTGCAATCGAGTTGGCCGCCGGTCGTGCCGAAGTGGACGCGGTATTGCGGGTCGAGCCGCACCATCGGGATTTCGTCGTGCAGATTGCGGCCGATGACGCGGAAAATGCTTTCGAGCACGCGCGGATAGAGGAAGAACGTCGGCCCCAAGTCGAAGCGGAAGCCCTGTTCTTCGATGGCCGAGCAACGCCCCCCGACGCGGGGCATGCGCTCGATGATCTTCACCTGCAACCCGGCCTGCTTCAAAAGCAGCGCGGCGGCGAGTCCACCGGGGCCGGCGCCGACGATGAGTACCGATTCCGGCCGGCTTTTTCGCTTGGGATGAGTGTGGCTTGTTTCGCGAACCGTCGTGG
This sequence comes from Gemmatales bacterium, assembly GCA_038247765.1. GTDB lineage: Bacteria > Planctomycetota > Planctomycetia > Gemmatales > Gemmataceae > JALHQU01. The sequence continues at coordinate 8,571 of JBBRUN010000096.1, forward strand.
TCATAGAGGATCCGGGACTGGGTCGGTGGGAGTCCGCCCACTATTGGTAGAGTGTATAGGCCACCGAAGTAAAGTACCCGGACAGAATCGCGAGGATTTCGGAATGCCGCTTTCTACGGAAGAAGTGTTTGCAGCCCTCGACGAAATTCCCCGCGTCCAACTCGCCCACCTGCCGACGCCTCTAGAAGAAGTCCCCGGATTCTCCGCGGCCCTCGGCGGGCAAGTCCGCATCTTCATCAAGCGCGACGATTGCACCGGCCTGCTGCTCGGTGGAAATAAAGCCCGCCACAACGAATTCTTGCTGGGCGACGCCCTCGAGCAGGATTGCGACCGCGTCGTCTGGGGGGCGAAGGTCCAATCGAACAACTGCCGGCAGACGGCGGCCGCGTGCGCTAAGCTCGGGCTGCCCTGCTACCTGTACCTCAGCAACGCCGGCGGAATCGGCACCGAACCGCAAGGGAACCTCCTGCTCGATTATTTGGTCGGGGCGCACGTCGCCTTCACGGATGCGAAGATCGGGCCGGAACTCGACGCGTACTTGCTGGCGCGGGCCGATGAGTTTCGCAAGGCCGGTCACAACCCGTACGTGTGGGATCGCGGCCGCGTAGTGCCGCGCTCGGCGCTCAGCTATGTCGATTGCGTCGCGGAGATCGCCGACGACCTCGAAGCGGAAGAAATCGAAGCTGCGGCGATCTACGTCTCGTCCGCCGGGGGCACCGGGGCCGGCGTCGCGCTCGGCGTACATCTTCTCGGCCTGTCGGCTAAAGTGCGTTTGATCTGCCCGATGACGTGGCCGTGGAATATCCCCGAAGCCTTAGCGCGCGACGCCAACGCCGCGGCGGAGTTACTGGGCCTGCCCCCGCAGTTGACGGCTGCGATGATCGACGGGGACGAATCGCACATCGGCCCCGGTTACGGACTGCCGTCGAAAGCCGGGCAAGAAGCCCTGCACTTGCTGGCCAAGACCGAAGCGATCCTGCTCGACCCGGTGTACAGCGCGAAGGCGATGGCCGCGCTAATCGCCGATGTGCGGGCCGGGAAATATCCGGCGGGGAGTTCGGTGGTCTTCATCCATACCGGCGGCGTCCCCGCGATCTTCGCCGACCCTTCGGGGGTGTTGGGATCGGGCGGTTGATATGTAGGTGCCCTCTTTTGCCGAGACCGGCCGGCGGAACGGACAGGTTTTCGGCCGCGGGCGGACGGGTCGGGTCAAACCCCATCGAAGTCGGCGGCGATCTTGTTCTTGTACAGTGCGCTGGCGCGGATCGAAGCCAACAAGAGGAACTCGTCGGCCGAGGTGATCGGCTTGCGGTCGAGCAACTTCCCCGCGATCGGCCAGGCGACATCGAAGACCCGGCTGTCTTCGTCGTAGAGTCGGAGCTTGTTCAGGATTTCGTTGAAGGTCAGGCGCTGACGGACGTAGACGACTTGGGCCATGTAGGCCGCCGCTTCGGAAAATGTCACGGAGACGACCCCGAACGTATCCAAGTCCATACCCGCGTGAATCCCCTCGTGGATGAGCAACCCTCGCTGCTCGCGGGTCGGGGCCGAGGTGGAGCGGATCCGGAATTCGTTCTCCGAACTGTCGTACTCGGCCTGTCCCGCAGGTAGGAGTGGGTCGATCACGACGCCGATCTTGCCGTCCTCGATCGCTTTGGCGACACGGCGGAGCATCCCGGTATTGATGTTGCGACCCTGGAGCATGAACGAGAACGGTTGGTGGTCCGCCGCCTTCAACACGTCGATCACCGTCCTTCGGCCTTTCGACGCGTCCGACTCGTTCGCCTTAGGCGTCCCGCTCTGCGGTACCGGCATCCCAGGCCGCCAGTCCGCCGGCGGGATGTACAAGTTTCTGGCCGGCCCGAACTTGAAGCTCTTGCGGTCGGCGGTCACTTCGGTACACCCGAGGAAGTACGCCATGCACCAATTCACTTCGGCTACCGAGGTCGTATGGAAATTGAAGATGATGATATCCCAGTCGCTGGCCCGAGCGTAACGTTTGCGGAGCGCGGCCCAATTGTCCCCGGGTTGGAGCAGGTGCTGCTTTTCCCAGCCGGGCGGCGGCCAAGTCGGGACCGTAGCCGGCTTGCGCATGTAGTTCGGGAGGATCGTCTGGGTCATGGTGGCACACCGGGTTCGCGGGTTGACTACCTGAATATGCGGATCGGTCACCTCCCACGGACAGCTTCACTCGGCCTACCGCTTCGGTTTACTGATGGAGGCCGACAAGCGGATCATCCCCGCGCTGGTTGAGTGGACGGGAACTGTATGACAACGTTTTTCCCACCGCCATTCACCCCAGCACGAATTCCAAAATCTTGTCGAGGTTGATTTGTTCCGGCGGGGCATCCTTGCGCATCGGGATCGTCGGGTAAACCTCCGGGTATTGGAACATCCCCGGTTGCCAGATAGCGGGCCAAGCTTCGGGCAATTCCGAGACGCGGAAGCGCTGTTCCGCACCCGGCGGAATCTTCCGTCCGTCGGCCCCGCGATATGGCATGCCGACCAACACGCGTTCCTCCGGGCCAGTCGGCAGCAACTTCGTCGATACCGCCGAGGCGCTGTTGAAGTACTGCGATTTCAGCCCGTCGCGGTTGTCGGCGAGTTTCCCCGCCATCTGCTTCAACAGGCGGACCATGCGATCCCGGTCGCGCGGGTGAACCAAGTCGAGCTTCGGCGCCACGAACGCCACGCGGTTGATCCAACCCGGCCGCAATTCGTGCGGGAGGAACGCCTTGGCCAAGTGCCGGCCGACGGTTTGGAACGCCGATTCACCGGGGTCGAGTACCTTAAAAAGGTCGTGCAGAATCTGCCGGTTGTCGTCGTACATGCCCACGCCGCCGGCGAGCAGCATCATCACATCGACGATCACCACGAGCGAATGGCACGACTTCAAGGCGCTCAAATACGGCTCCGCCAGTTCCGCTTTGTAACGCTCGAAGCGGGCCGAAAAGAGAGCCGTCAGGATTGGGTTCGCCGCCCGGCATTCAACCGACAGCGGCGCGAATTCGGAAGTCGCATCGAGGCCGCAGTGCCGGGTCGCCGCGAGGGCCTCGGGCGTCGAGGGTTTGGCGGCGCTGCCGCGGGTATCGAGTAGAAACGTCGACGGCGAAATCATCGGCTTAAACGAGAGAATCAACTTCGCCAAAGCGAGTCTGTACGCCGCGACGATGGCCTCTTCCGTGGCGTCTCGACTCGCGGAGATCGCGAGAAAGCCTTCGCATGCGGTGCGGTACGGGGTGTCGTTGCGGATCAGCGTCAGGATGTGATCCGACCACGCCGCGAAGCTGCGGTCGAGCATCGCGGCATCGGCGAGGCGTTCGCCGGGGAGGTCGTAGAGCTTCAACAGCACATCGCTGAAGGCCCAGTCTGAGCGCTCGAACTGGCAGGTCACCATCGAGCGGTCTCGCGTTTTCTCGGGCCAACGGCCACCGTGGACGAGGGCATCGCGGAAGCCGGCATAGTTGAAGTCCGCCCAGCCCGCGTCGGACTCATGCAGCCGGAATCTGCGAACGTTGGTTCCGGGCTTGCCGAGTTGAAAGCGATCCGCATCGTGGTGTTCGAGGTGGTTCAACAGCGACGTCAGAAAGACGGTCTTGCCGGCGTTGTACAGGCCGAGCACGCCCACGCGGCATTCCGTCGTTTTCAGTCGTAGCAGCGACATATGGGGAATTTGGGATTTGAGATTTGGGGTTTCGGATGGTGGACACCTTTGTTTCTAATCGGGTATTCGCCGAACGCCCAACGACATTGAAAGATGGCGACGGTGTGAATCTGGACAGTTTCGGCACTTCGGGAGAGAAACGGGGCTTGTGAGATTCTGGGGATTCGGTCAGAGTATGCTCTGGAGTCGCTTCCCCGCAGGGAGTCATGGAATGGATGGTCCCCGGACCGTGTTAGAATTGATCCGCGATCAACGCTTGGCGGCCGGGCGTCTCCGTGGCGTTTTTCATTTGCTCATCGGCCGCACGCTCGTTCGAGACGATGGAACCCCTCTGACGACGGGCGTCACGTGGCGCGAACTCGCAACGTTGTTGAAACTGTCGAAATTCGATCGCGATTTGGTGCAGGAACTCGGCAGCGACCCCGATGCGGTCTCCCCGAAGGACCGCGAAAAGTTTTGGTATCTCGCCATCGGTTTGGCGAAGGTCGAGACGGCACGCGCCCGCCAAGAAGCCGATGCCTTGCTCGCATTGCTCAAGCCGCACGGAATTCACGAACCGAAAGCAAAGCGGCTATCGCCCGAGGCTGACGAAACGCCACCGATGGAACCGGAAACGACTTCTCCGCCTCCGCCGCCGGCGAAGCGAAAAAAGAAGTAATTGGCACGACACGAATGCAAAAGCCTCCGCACCGTTGCGGAGGTTTCATTTTCAGACTCCGCGGCTCGCCGTCAATCGCTGAGGTTGCCGAGGTAGTCTTCGTAGGCCTTGCGGGCCTTGAACTCGCCCTCCATCAGCTTCTTCTGCTTATCGGTCAGGGCGTCCATTTCCTTTTCCTGCGCGCTCAGCTTCTTGAGGTACTCGCCGTACACTTCCGCTTCCTTCGGCGTCTCGCGGAGGTTGTTGCGGATGCGCGTTTGATCCGCCGTGATGCGGGCGACGTCGACGCCCACTTGGCGCAGGTCGCGCTGGGCGATGTCCCAGGTGCCCTTGATGGTC
>JBBRUN010000097.1:0-13155 GCA_038247765.1 Gemmatales bacterium
GCAATTGTTGGAGCCGCCGTCGTGCGGGTGTCGTCTTCGGTCTTCGGAACCCGCCGCGTCCAGAAATAGCCTTGTGGAAAGCGGAGATGGCCCTTCCTTCCGACGGCGGGTTCCGAAGATTCCACCCGCCCTACGAACACCCTATTCGGCAAGAATCGTGAATTCCAACCCTAACGGCCGATCTCGAGCACGATGCGGAAGCCGACCGTGTTGCTCGGGCTGCTGGGGCTATGGCTGCGGCGGGCGGCGCTGCGGCAATCGTTGCCGAACATCGCGTAGCAGCCGCCGCGCACGACGCGCATCGTGCCGTGCGCCGGGCCGGGCGGGTCGTCGGTCGGGGTGTCGAAGTAGTAGTATTCGTCGTACCAGTCGTTCACCCATTCCTGCACGTTACCGTGCATGTCGTGGAGGCCGAAGGCGTTCGCCGGCAAAGTGCCGACGGCGACCGTGCGGGCTTGGCCGCCCGATTTGCCGAAGGCGCCGACGGCCGCGTAATGGACTTCCTTCGGGGTGATTTTGTCGCCGAAGGCGAAGGGCGTGGCGGTGCCGGCCCGGCAGGCGTACTCCCATTCCGCCTCGCTCGGCAGTCGGTAGAAGCGGCCGTTGATTTGCTCGTCCGGCATCTGCGAGAGGCGCTCGCAGAACTTGGCCGCATCGTCCCAGCTCAGCGTTTCCACCGGATGATCCGGTCCGCCGTGGTGATTGCGGTTGAAGGCCGACGGGTTCTTGCCGGCCACTTTTTCGTACTGCCCCTGCGTGACCGCGAGGACGCCGAAGTAGAAGGGCTTGGTGATATGGACTTCGTGCTGCGGGTTCTCGTGGTCGCGGCGTCCGCTTTCGCCTTCGGGTGAGCCCATGAGGAACTGCCCCGGCGCGATCAGGGCGAAGGTCATGCCGATGGAGTTGTTCAGCAAGCGGGGCATGCCGCCGTAACCGGTGGATTGCGCGCCGGCCGCCGCGACTTGCAAGAGCGCGGGCATACCGAGCTTGGCCATCGATCGCGAGCCGCCCGACTGCAGTCCGCCCGACTGGGGTCCGCCGGAATCGGCACCGTAGAGCATGACGTGCTCGCCCGATTTCTTGATCGAGATCAGCTTCGAACCGTCGCTGGCCGAGACCGCGGCGCTCGGCACGTTGCCGAGCATGTCGCTGAGTTCTTTGGCGTTCGCCGGGCGCTTATCCGGTCGGGTACTGAGGCAGGCGCTGAGCAACCGGGCTTGGGCGTCGGTGACGCCGGCCAAGCGGAATTCTTCGGCCCATTCGTGGCCGACGGGGGCGGCGGCGTGCGGGTCCCGCTTCAGCAATTGGTACCAGATGACGCCGAGGGCGTAAACGTCGTCGCGCGGGTCGGCGTCGTCTTTGCGGGTCTGCTGGGGGGATGCGTACAGCGGTGAATAGGCACCGCGCCACGACAGCCGCACTTGCTCGGCGCGCGGCGTGGTGCGGCCCATCTTCAACGAGCGCGCCGAGGCGATCTGGCTCCAGCCGAAGTCGCAGACCCAGATCGTGAACTTGCCGCCGTCGGTCGGGTGCAGCCGAATGTTGCTCGGTTTGAGGTTCCGGTGTACGACGCCCTTGGCGTGGGCCTTGCCGACGATGTCGGCGATGCGGCGCACCAGTTTCAACGCGGCTTCGGGCTTCGCCGTGTCGTATTTCCACTTCCAATCCCAGATCAGCGAGGCGAGGTCGTACCCCGTCAGGTACGCGAACTCGAGCGCCGGCGGGTTCGTCTCCAAGAAGACCGATTGCAGCGGGACGACGCCGGATTCTTCCGCGAGCGTGAAGACCTGGACGAACAGTTGCTGCTGCTCCTTCACCGCATCGACGGCTTCGTCTTCGATGGCGAACTTGAGCGCGACGGGCTTCACCCCTTCGTCGGTGGGGTCGTAGGCGAGCCACGTTTCCGAGGTTTCGCCGAAGCCCAAAAGTTCGGACAACTTCCACAGGTCGAGGCCCTTCGGCTCTTGGCCCGGCCGGAGTTTCGGCGGATGCGGCGGCAAGAACAACAGCAGATCTTCCGGTTTGTAAATCTGCAACCCGTCGGGCGGGGTCACGCCGTCCGGGTCGGACGGCCGCGCGAGGAAGCGCCGCACCAACCCCGGCATCGGCGTCAGGTAGTCGATGAGTTCTTGTCGGAAAGGGATGGAGTTGATGCGCGCGAGGCCATCGACGAGCTTCGTCAAGCGCGTTTGGAAATCGTCCGGGTCGATGGTCGTGAGGTCGGCGAGGGCCACCTTCAACTGGTCGGCCGAGAGCTCTTTGGCGGAGTTGTCGAGAGTCGCCTTGGCGACGTCGAGCAGGCAATCGCCGAAGCGACCGAGGCCCATGAGGGGTTTGCGCGCCTTGTCGCAGAGCGCCAAGCCGAGGCAATCGAGAAATGCTTTGACCCGAGGCATGGGGAGAGCCTCCGGCGGGTGCCGAGTTTGGGGGCAGGAGTATTCGAGATTGAGATTGTACATCCCAACCATGCGGGCGCATCATGCCGAAACGGAAAACTCACGGGTCCTACTCAATGGTTGCAACCGGCAAGACGCCGTGGGCTTATACCGCCGTTAGCATCCTCAGAGCTTCGGCGTATTTTGCGGCCGTCTGATCTACAACCTCCGCGGGCAATTCCGGCGGCGGAGAGGCTTTGTCCCACGGGGTGGTTTCGAGCCAATCTCGCAAATACTGCTTGTCGAACGAAGGCGGCGAAATGCCGGGGCGGTACGTTTCGGCGGGCCAGAACCGCGAGCTGTCGGGCGTCAGCACTTCGTCGATTAAGATCACCGCGCCGTCCGGCAGCGTACCCCATTCGAACTTCGTATCCGCGAGGATGAGCCCCCGGTTTTCGGCGTATGCGGCGGCCCGCCGATACACGTCCAGCGTCCGACTCCGCAGTTCCTCGGCCAGCGCCGGGCCGACGCTCGCCGCCATAGATTCGAAGGGCACGTTTTCGTCGTGGCCGCTCTCGGCTTTGGTCGCCGGGGTGAAGATCGGTTCCGGGAGGCGCTCGCACTTCCGCAGCCCGGCGGGTAACGGGATCCCGCATACGGTGCCGCCGCGTTGGTACTCGGCCCAGCCCGAGCCGGCGAGGTAGCCGCGGGCCACGCACTCGAAGGGAATCACCGCCGTTTTGCGGACGATCATCGTCCGCCCGGCGAACTCGTGGAATGCGGCCGATAGCATCGTGACATCGTCGCTGATCCAGTGGTTCGGCACGTTCAACCACAGGAACCAGAACTTCGAAATCGCCGTGAGGAGTCGGCCTTTGCCGGGGATGGCGGTGGGCATCACCCAGTCGAAGGCGCTGATGCGATCCGACGCCACGATGGCGAGGGTGTCGCCGAGATCGTAGACATCGCGGACCTTGCCTTCGCGGCAGGGGTAACCGGGGACATCCGAGCGGAAGAGTGCGTTCATCGGGGAATTGTACAACCCGATGGCCTTCTCCCTCCGGCTTGGATCACCGAGAGATGCGATTATTATCCGCTTCCGAATCAACCGATCGGTTCCGTCGCCTTGCGCCGGCTCAGGCGTTGCATCAAGAACTTCCAAGCGATCGGCGCGACCGAAATCAGCACGATGATCACGACGATGCTGTCGATGTTGCGCTCGACTTTGAAGTTCAACTCGCGGCCGACTTGCCGGCCGATCCAGTTGACGAGCGGTTCGGCCCAGAGGTGAAGGGTGTAGCCGAGGAGCATCATGCTGCAGATCCAACTGATGCCGCCGGCGATGTTGAACATCAGGAAGCGTTTGTAGTGCATGCGGCCGATGCCGGCGACGACGGGGGCGAAGGTGCGGATGATCGGGATGAACCTCGCGATGATGATCGTCTTGCCGCCGTGATTCACGTAGAAGGCCTGTGCCGCGAGGAGGTAATCCTTGCGGAAGAACCACGACTTCTCCTTCTGGAAAAGCCTGGGCCCGCCTTTGTAGCCGATCCAATAACCGACGCTGTCGCCGAGGACGGCGCAGGCGCAGAGGCAAGCCGTGAGGAAGACGGTTTGCTCGACGGACCAATAGCCTTGGGCGACGATGCCGAGAGTGACCAAGAGCGAATCGCCCGGCAGGAAGAAGCCGATGAGCAGGCCGGTCTCGGTGAAAACGATGAGGTTGACGACGGCGAACGCGGCCCAGTAAATCCCCGGCTTCGTCAGGGTTTTCTGCCAGGCGTCCGGGTTCGTGAGGTTCGTGAAGATGTCGACGAACAGGCCCCACATTTGGCCGAGGAATTCTTCCATGCGCGGCGGTGCCTTTTCAAAAGGAATCCGCCGCATCGCTGCGGCGGGGAGTGCGACTGCGTCGGTCCGTGAAGGTTTACTTCTCGTCTTTTTTCTTTTCTTCCTTGGTCAGCACCAAGATGATGTAGTCCTTGCCTTTGCCATCGAAGTTCTCGGGGCGCTTGGTCTCGCCGTCTTTGCCTTCGATCACGGCGATGGTGAGCACGCCTTTTTCCAGTTTGTAGATGGCCTTCATCGTCTTGTCTTTTTCCGGGCCTTCGTCCGCCGTGATGTCCATGGTCGCCGGCTTGGCTTTCGCGTCGATTTTGATTGTCGCTACTTTGGCCTCGCCCATCATCTTCATTGTGAACTTGTCGCCTTTGATCGTGGCGCCTTCGAACCCTTTCGTGAATTCGTCCGGAGCTTTCTCGCCGCCCTTGTCGAGCGACGTGAGCTTGTAACTGCCTTCGAGGCTCTCGGGTTTTTCGTCCGCCGCGAAGACGACCATGGCCGGGGCGAGCACGAGCAGGGCCAACAGTGCGAAGCGTTGCATGGGTAAATCCTGTTGCAGAGTGGAGGTCGGATCGGGTTATTTATCCTTCTTCTCTTCTTTTTTCGTCAGTTCGAGCATCATCTCGGTCGCGCCTTTGGCGTCGAAGTTCTCCGGGCGCTTGGCGTCTTTGCCTTCGATGAGCACCATCGTCAGTACGCCTTTTTCCATCTTCCAGATGCCTTTCATCGTCTCACCTTTTTTGTCGCCGCTGTCCGGCGTGAGGTCGATGGTCGCGGGCTTGGCCTTGGCGTCGATCTTGACCGTCGCGGTCTTTTCTTCGCCGAGCATCTTGATCGTGATCTTGTCGCCTTTGATCGTCACGGCTTCGATCAGTTCCGACGGGTCGCCGGGGGCTTTCTGGCCGCCCTTGGTGAGGCCCGTGACTTTGTAAACGCCCTCCGGGCTTTCGGGTTTGTCGTCGGCCGCCAACACGACCATGGCCGGGGCAAGCATCAGCAGAGCCAACATTGCGAAACGCTTCATGATCCGCCGCCTATTCGTGGGAACGGGAGAAATTCGGAACGAAATTTGTTCTAGGGCGCGGCCGGTCACTTGTCCTTTTTCGGGATCGACTTGACCAGCACGAATTTGACGACGCCTTCGCCAAGGCCTTTGAAGTCGCTCGGACGAGGGCCGTTTTTCTGGAAGACGATGGTGATCTCGCCTTTCTCGATCCGCCAGATTCCGAGCGTCGCTATGGCTTCGCCGACGGTCGGTTTGAAGTCGATTTGGAACGGCGGCTTGGCCGTATCGACGGTGAACTTCGCGGCGTCTTCGCGGGTTTTCAGCTTCACCGTCATCACGCCGTCTTTGAAGACAACGGTGGCATCTTTGCGATCGTCGCCGGCTTTGTTGTTCTCGAGGAACTCTTGCAGGTCGTAGGTACCCTCGAGCACCGGCACGGGGGCTTTCTCTTGGGCCCCAATGACGGGAACCACGAGGAGCAGGAGAAGGAGCGCGCGGATCATGACATTGCCTCGGATCAAACTTTGTCTTCTTCGCTCGTCTTCGGATGGAAGAAGAGCGCCAGCAGGACGACGCCGAGCAGCGCCGCGAACATGCTGTACTGGAACACGGCCCCGTACTGCAACTTGCCGTCCACGGTGTATTCTTTCAACAATTTTCCGCAGGCGAAGTTCGCGGCGAACGGCCCGATGCCGAGAATCAGGACGTTGAACAAGCCTTGGGCGCTGCTGCGGACGTCTTTGGGGAAGTATTTGTCCACGAAGATGTACACGGTGGCGAAGAAAAAGGCGTAGCAGACGCCGTGCAGCAGGATCACGGCGATGACCGGCGGTTGATCCGGGACGAACGCGAAGACGGCGAAACGGGCCGCGTGGCCGAGGACGCCGAACATCATCGTGAAGCGCCAGCCGAGGGTTTTGAGAACCCAACCGAGCGAGAGCATCGTGAGGATTTCGGCGATTTGGCCGAGTTTCATCGTCGGCCCGGCCCAGTTCGCCGGGATCTTGACCGAGTCGACAAGGAAGTCGAACGTCCAGAAGAAATAGCTCTGGTGAACGGCCGCGTCGATGAAGGTCACGAGGAACAGCACCGCGATGAACGGCTTCGCCAAGAGCTTCATCGCCTTCAACCACGCGAGCGAATCGCCGGCGGCGGCGGGCTTCGGCGGCGTGTGCGGCAACAGCAAGCTGTAGGCCGCGAGCAGCAGCGACGCCCCGCCGGCGACGAGGAAGACGTACCGTTTGCCCGAAAGACCCGCGGCGCCGCCGAGCGGTGTGCCCAGCGCGGCGCCGATGAGATCCAGCCCCGATTTGCCCGATGCGTTCACGGCCGCCCAGTCGACGAGGATGAATATGAACGGCCAGCTGGCGACGATCCAGCCGATGGTGCCCCAGAGCCGCACCGGGCCGAATTGCTTCTCCGGGTTCGTGAAGGCCGTGAAGGCGATGGAGTTCGTGATCGAAATCGTCGGCACGTAGAAGATCGAGTGCAGCAGCATCAAGGCGAAGAAAGGCCAAAACGGAGCGAGGGGCGTACTGGCGTCGCCTGCGAATTTGCCATCGGATTTCTCCGTGATCACAAACGTCACGGTCGGCTTCTTGGCGTCTTCGAGCTTCGCGTATTCTTCCCAATATTTCGTCCCTTTTTCGCCTTCCGGGGCCACGTTATCCACGACCACTTTGGTGCCGTCGGCCATTTTCCCGATTCCCTTCGCCGCCCCCTCCCCCCGTTCCGAGATCGTGACCGAGTTGAATTCGCCGACGCCGGTACCCACGGGCGTTTGCAAGAAAAACAGCCCGAGGATCGCCAAGCCGCCGATGAGGTGGCTCAGCGCCAGAAATTTCTCCGCGGCGAATTTGCGATCCACGAATTGCGTGCTGAAAAAGAGCGCCACCAGCGAGCCGATGTTGAACGCCCCGAAGACGAGCCCGTTCATCCACCATTCGGTGAACTTCAGGCCGGGGATGTACGAGAAGCCGATTTCGAACCACGCCCCCCAGATGAAGAACTGCAGGAACATCATCAGGCTGAGCTTGAGCATCAGACCGGGCTGGGCGACGGCGGGAGGGGCGGCCATGCGAACGGCACTCCGAGGGGTGGGCGCGAATCGATGCGCAGAATGTAAATCCGTCGCCCCGCCCCGGCAATCGGAAACCGCCCGGCATCCGTATAATTTCTCCGATGACCCCGTACCCCACGCACTTGGTTTTCGATTTCGACGGCACCTTGGCCGACTCGTTCGCGTCCTCCGTGGCCATCTTCCAACGTATCGGCCCGGCCTTGGGATTGAAGCCGCTGCCCGACCCGGAACAGGCGCGCTCGATGCCCACCAAGCAATTGCTGCGCGAAGTCGGCGTCAACTTCTGGAAGCTCCGCCGCGTGGTGAAGGCCTACCAAGCCGCCGCCGCGGAAGAGGCCCACGAGCTGAAGCTATTCCCGGATTGGCCCGCCGTGCTACGGGAGCTGCACGTGCGAGGGATCGCGCTCGGCATCTTGTCGTCGAACCGCGAAGATGTGATTCGCACCTGCTTGCGGGCCAACGGCGTCGAGGACTTGTTCGCGTTCGTCGTGGGGTATCCGAAGCTCTTCGGCAAGGCGAAGGCCTTGCGACGGATTATGAAATCGCGCGGCCTGGATCGCGCGGCGTTGGTGTACGTTGGCGACGAGACCCGCGACATCGAAGCGGCCCACAAAGCGAAGGTGCGGGTCGTTGCCGTGCATTGGGGCTTCCAAGACCCGGCGATCTTGAAGGAAGCGAAACCGACGCACGCCGTGGAGTCGCCGCGGGAGTTACTGGCGCTGTTGGGGTGAGGTGGTCGATCTCGACGAATCACCGGTGAATGTTTCGCACGCATCCCCTTCGCCAGGAAGGGAGTTTGGAGTTGCGAATATCCGTTGGGTACTTCCATCGGCGCATTCGCGGACGATTTCAGAGTTTCTCCCGATCCCGATCTCGAAATTCGAGCGGCGATCCGTCGGCCTCGCCGAGGTGCGTCGCAAGAGTACGGCTGGATGCCTTCGCCAACTCGGTGTCGACGATATTCGGAGAGATGATCTCGTTCCCATTCCTGAGCGTCGTCATTCCCCTCTCCGAAACGGAGAGGGGGAGAGCGAGCATTTTCCCATCCCGCATCCTAGCGTACACTGACTGTACCTTCACACGGATTCATCCGCCCATGATCGTTGGCATCGACCTCGGCACGACGTTCTGCGCCGTGGCGCACTTGGACGATCGCGGCCGGCCCGTCACCATACCCAACCGCGAAGGGGAAGTGCTGACGCCGTCGGCCGTTTACCTCACCGGCATGGGCGAAGCGGTCGTCGGACAGCCGGCGCTCGATGTGGCGCTCGAGCAGCCGGACAAAGTGGCGATGCTCGTGAAGCGCCAAATGGGCCGCGCGGACTACGGCCGACTGGTGACCGGCCGCGCGTTCCGACCGGAGACGCTTTCGGCGGTGATTCTGCGGAAGCTGATTCAAGACGCGGAACAGCACCTCGGCAAGATCGCGCAGGCCGTGATCACGGTGCCCGCTTACTTCGACGACAGCCGGCGGAAAGCGACCATCGACGCCGGGCGCATCGCGGGGCTCGAAGTGCTCGACATCCTCGATGAACCGAGCGCCGCGGCCCTCGCTTACACCTTCCAGCAATCGGCCGCGGCGCATCTGGCGCCGGGCGACCTCCCCCCCGATGCGGCGAAGACGATCCTCGTGTACGACCTTGGCGGCGGCACCTTCGACGTCACCCTCGTGAAGCTCGGCAAGAAGCGATTCCAAACCCTCGGCATTGAAGGGGACGTCCGCCTCGGCGGCAAGGATTGGGACGACCGCTTGGTGAATCACGTCGCCGAGCAATTCCGCCAGACCCACGGCAGCGACCCGCGCACCGACGAACAATCGATGGCGATGCTCGACTCGTCGGCCGAACGGGCCAAGCGGACGCTCAGCAAAGTGGACTCCGCGACGATCACCTGCACCCACGACGGCAAGAAGATGACCGTGCCGATCACGCGGGCGGAGTTCGAGAACCTCACGCGCGATCTGCTACTGCGGACGCGGCTGACCTCGCAGCAGGTCATCAACCAAGCGGGGATGAAGTGGGATCAAGTCGAGAAAGTGCTGATGGTCGGCGGCAGCACGCACATGCCCGCAACCGGGCGGATGCTGAAGGAACTCACCGGCAAGGAGCCGGACCGTTCGCTGGCCGTCAGCGAGGTCGTCGCACGCGGGGCGGCGGTGCACGCCGGGATCGTCGCGGCGCGGCGAGCCAAGGAAGCCAACATCGCCCACAGTGCGGTGCTCGACGGGATCGTCGAGATCAGCGTCAACGCCCACAGCTTGGGGGTTGAGGTGCGCCAAGCCGATCAGCGGTTGAACAACCGCTTGGTGGTGAAAAACACGCAGCTCCCGGCCTCGGTGAGCCGCATTTACTACACGGCCCAAGAGAACCAGACCAAGGTGCGCGTCCGCGTGCTGCAGGGGGAAGCCCAGCAAGCCGAAGCGTGCATGCCCGTCGGCGAATGCTGGATCGACGGCCTACCTGCGAATCTGCCGAAGGGGTCCCCGGTGCAAGTGCGCTGCGCGCTAGCGGCCAACGGATTGATCGAAGTGACGGCCGTGGACATGACCAGCGGACGGATGGCCAAGGCCGAACTGAAGCGCGCCGGTGGCCTGAGCGATGAGGAGATCGCGGAGGAAGCGACGTGGGTCGCGGGGTTACGGGTCATTTAGCAAATCGATCCGCTCAATGCCGAAGCAGAAACTCGTTCAGGTTCATCAGGGCGTGCTGCACATCTTGAAAGCCGGCTTCGGGTGTCGCAGCCGCCTTCAAGAACTTCTCGACGACTTTGCGCTCCTTCGTCGTCGGCCTGCGGCTGAGCGTCGAAAGATAAATCAGCTCGGTCACTTCCTCGGGCTTCTTCCCTGCCTTCAACCAACCCGCGACGCGGCCTTTCGGTGAACGGACCTTGTCGAGCAGTCCCGCGTTGTTCAACAGGTGTAGTACCTGTGGGAAACCGGGGTCGTCCTCGCGGGCGCACTCGCAAGTTTGGTCGCGCACCGGCTTGGAGAACGCCTGCAAGAACGGGTGATTGAAGCCTCCTTCGGGGAGGTCGAGCGCCCGCGTCCCGGCGGGGAGGCCTTTGAACGTCTCGGGCACGCCCGTCGCCTGCGACACCGCATCGAGGATTTGCTCAGCGGAGAGCATCCGCACCGACGCCTTGGCGAAGTAGCGATCCGCGTTCCCCGCGTAAACCGACGCCACCGGGCCACCCGATTCCGCCAGTTGGTAGCTCTTCGAGTTCACGATCCGCTTGATCAGCGGCTTGAGTTTGTAACCGGTCTTCGCGAACTCCTCGGCGAGCATCTCCAGCAACTTCGGATGGCTCGGCGGGTTGGTATCGCGGAAGTCGTCGACCGGATCGACGATGCCGCGACCGAGCAGGTGGTACCAAACGCGGTTCACCACGGCCTTCGCGAAGTAGGGGTTCTTCGGGGCGGTCAGCCAATCGGCGAACTTCACCCGGCGATCATCCTCCGGCATCAGTCCTTCGACCGGAACGCCGAATGCCAGCGGCGGTTGATCTTTCTTCGTGCGCGGATTGTTGATGCCGCCGCCGCGGCCGACCGAGACGATTTCGTCGTCGAGGCCAAACTGCGATCCTTTGTAGCGCACTTGGGCGAAGAACGCGGCCAAGCCGAAGTAGTCGGTTTGCGTGATGCTCTCGAACGGGTGGTTGTGGCACTTGGCGCACTGCATCCGGATGCCGAGGAACAATTGCGCCGTCGCCTCGGCGGCTTCCTCCGGGGTGCGGGCCACACGGTAGAAATTCGCGGCGGGTTTGTGCAGCGTGTTCCCCTGCGCGGTCAGCAGTTCGCGCGCGAACTCGGTCATCGGCTTGTCGGCCGCGATCGTCTTCACGAGGTAGCGGTGGAAGCTGTGGACGCCGCGCTCGCTGATGCTGACGGCGCTGCCGCGTAGCACGTCGGCCCACTTCAGGCTCCAATACAAGGCGTACTCGTCTCGTTCCAGCAGCGCATCGACGAGCGCGGCCCGTTTGTCGGTGGAAGTTGAATCGAGGAACGCCTTCGCTTCCTCGGCCGTCGGCAGCGTGCCGGTGAGGTCGAGATAAATTCGCCGTAGGAACGCGGCGTCGCTCGCTATCGGCGCCGGGCTCAGTTGGAGTTCCCGCTGCTTCGCGAAGATTTCCTCGTCGATGAAGCTGGCCGGTTCGGCACCGGAGAATTTGTAGCCCGCATCGTAACGGACGTAGGTGAGGCGCGTGCTGACGATGGATTCGAGGTAGCGCACGAGGATCGCCGCATCGCCGGTGCGGGCGAACGCCACCGCGCCTTCGCGCGTGACCTTCGCCGTCGCGGCGTCGCCCGTCGTGAAGACGGCGAGATCCGTGACATCCCGCCGCGAGCCGTCTTTGAAGTGCGCCACGGCCACCAATTGCTGGCGCGCACTACTGGAATGCAACCGCCCGCTGCCGGGGAGTACTTCGATCTTGGCGAGTTCGTTCGGTTTGGAATCGGCGCACCCTTCGGCGATCCACCGGGCCACGGTCGCGTAGGCCGTGCTTCCTCTGGGGAGTTGCGTGCCCCCTTGGTGAGGAACACGTCCGGCGCCTTTCAGCAGCAGCAGGCTCTCATCGGGCGTGTCTTTATTCAACCGCCGGCCGCCGAGTTCGCGGGTCAGCACGCCGAAGTCGTATTCGGGGTTTTCGCCGCGCAGGCTGAGGCGGAAGCCGTTCTTCCCCTGCGGCGACCCGTGGCACGCTCCTTGGTTGCAACCGGAGCGCGACAGCGCCGCCATGACTTCGGTGCGGAATTCGACCGGGGCGGGCAAGGCGAAGTTCTTGACGACGACCCGGACGCGGACTTCTTTCCCGGCGACCTTCGCGAGGATTTCAGTCTCGCCGTCGGCCACCCCGGAGACGATCCCGTCCGCCGAGACCTTGGCGATTTCGGGTCGCACACTGGTGTAGCTCGCCGAAGCAGTGAGGTCGGCTTGGCCAGCGGCGCCGAAGCGACCGGCGACGAGGAGCCGCTGCCGATCTTGCGGTCGGGCGAGCGCGACCTCGGTCGGTGACACGGCGATGTCATCGGGGGAAGGATCGGCCGAGCAGAGCAGTGAGAGCATCAATGTGAGCATCGGTGGATCATCCTGAGTATTCACTTAACCGATCAGGAAAGAATTTTCACCGCAGAGAAAGAAGAGAACGCAGAATAGAACAGATCTGGTTCCTGTTGTTTTTTCTCCGCGTTCTCTTATTTCTCTGCGGTGAAAATTCTTCTCGGGATCATTTCGCTTTCGGTGACGCCTTCACTTCGATTTCAATCTGCGGAGCGCGGACTTCTTCCTCGTAGCCACTCACCGTTCCCTTCGCGATCATCTGAAGGTTGAATCGCAGGGGCATCGCATCCGGCGGGGCGGTGACCTTGAACTCCACGATCGACTTCCCCTTCGGCACGGTGATGTTCTCCTCGAAATTCAGCCCATCTTGCGGGTTCAAATGCAGCAGCACGGGGCCGTCGAAGCTCGGCACGCGGTCGATCTTCAATCGAATCATCGCGCTACTGCCGGGGTCGAGCATCAGTTTGGTCGATTCGGGAACCACTTGAAACGCGGGCACCAAATCGAGGTCGAAGCAGCGGATCAGCGTCACCCGCCGGCCGTCGCAAGTACCGGTGGCGCGGACGTCGATGCGGGCCTTGGCGAGGTTCGACAGAATCTTGGACGCCGCCGTACCGCTGACGTTCAGCTGTTTCGCGGTCGCCTCGGGGAATTCGGTATAGACGCGCGTGCGGCCTTCGTTCTTGTCGGCGAGCTGCCCGCCGCGGGCTTCGAATTGGATCGGCCCATCCAACCCGGCGAGGCGCGTCGTCGCAATCGGGATCGCCGCCTTCTGATACCGCGGCAGCGCGACCA
>JBBRUN010000098.1:0-13150 GCA_038247765.1 Gemmatales bacterium
GGCGCAATGGAATCTCCGACCGCTCACGCGGCCGGCTCGCCGGGGTCACGCCTTCCCCAGCAGCAAATCAACGACCCAACAGCCCCGCACATGCGGCCCACCGGAGCGGCAGTCGAGGAACACTTCCGCGTTTGTGCATCCGGCTTCCTCCAGCGCATCGGCGAGGATCGGCATCCGGTCGAAGGCGCGGTCGGTGTAGTTGGCCGTCGCTATGGCGAATAGGGCCTGATCGATAATAAAGGCACATCACCGATTGTAGCTTTGCGATTCGTAGCCCGTTCGGAACGCGAATTGCGTATCGCTGAGGAATCTATGACCCGCCCTACGGGGATCGGGATGCCTATTGCGAAGAAAAAGCCCGCGACGAAAGACCTCAAGGGTGGCCTGACTGCGGCGGGTCGCGCAGCATTCAAGAAAAAAGACGGATCAAAGCTCAAGCCCGGTGTGAAGGGGCCTGCCGATACGCCCGAAAAGATGAAGCGAAAGGGATCGTTCCTGCGCCGCCACTTCGCCAATCCGCAGGGGCCTATGGTGGATGAACAGGGCCAACCGACGCGCTTGGCCTTGAGCGCCCACGCTTGGGGAGAACCGATTCCCAAGACGATGGCCGCTGCGAAAAAGCTCGCTGCCCAAGGTGCGAAGCTGTTGGAAAAGTACAAAGCCAGTCAAGCGAACAAAATCAAATGAGGAGTGTGCGATGCCTGCCAAAGTGAAATCCGGTGTTCCGAAGAAGAACTCGCTGGTGGCGAACATCAACAAACGGAAGAAGGCCGGGACGAGTCGCTCGAAGAAGAAGAGCACCGTGGGCGAGGCCGCGTACAAAAAGATGCAGCAGGGATGGGATAAGAAGTGACAGGAACGCTTAAAACTTCCCCCAGCAGCCGCGGACGTGCGGGTCGCCGGAGCGGCAGTGGAGTAGCACGTCGGCGTTCGTGCAGCCGGCTTCCTCCAGCGCATCGGCGAGGATCGGCATCTGTTCGAAGGCGCGGTCGGCGTAGATGGCCGTCGCGATGGCGACGGCGGTTGGCGTGAGCCATGCAGGATCGGCGGCGACGGGACGGAAGGGATTGCCGAAGATGTCGCGGAATACCGATACGGAATGGAGCGAAGGATCGACGTGCGTGAAAAATTCGTCGATGTTCGCCGCAAGCGTAAATTCTGCGGCCGTTGCCATGCGACGAGCCGACTGAAATGAAATCCGCTGACCTTCCGCATTGAGAATATCACACTCTTCAATCGCGTCTTCTTCGTGCAGCCCACCCAATTTGATAATGCGTCGCTCGTGCCAATAGCTCTGCTGTTTCATGTCGATTGCGTATCCATCCGCCTCGGCCCAATATCTCTTCTCAACGATTTATTCATTTGAACCGTTACCGTCAGCGAACTCTTGAGCTGCGAGTACAGCGTCCCGGCCACGGAGGCCGATGAGATTATTCCAATTCACTCGGCAAGATCCGCAAGCGAATAACCGCAATTTGCGGTCGCTTACTTTATCCCACAAGTGCTCGAGCATGGGGTAGGTATCGTTGGATGCGAGCCACTCCTCCTCCGTCATCGCAAGTTCCCCTTTGCCGGTGCCACCGTCCCCGAACCCCCGAAAATCCCGCCCCGCTGTTGCCAATCGGCTCCGGCGCGGCTACACTGCCTTCAGGTGAGTATCTTATCCAGAGTGGCGGAGGGTTCAGGCCCGACGATGCCACAGCAACCGGCCGAAGGTCGAATCCACAAATTCTTCCGACGGTGCTGGTGCTACCTCCTGCTCGACTCCTTCCGGGAAACCGGAACGTCGGGGCAGATAAGATACCGGACAGTTCCGCGTTACCGGGTCACCACCCGGGTGCCCGCGGCCCCGTCCGATTTCTTATCTCACCGTAGCCACTCTGGATCGTTCGAGAACTCACCGGATGCCCGCGCCCAGTAATGTAGTGGCGCTGTCCCCATTCGGGTGCCTCCGTGTCGGACTTCTCCACCGGTTTGCAATGCAAGGTTTGCGGCAAACTCTACGCGAAACAAGCCCTCAACTTCTGCACCGACGACTTCGGCCCGCTCGAAATCGTCTACGACTACGCTGCGTTGACGCGGAACGTCAGCCGGGCGAAAATCGAATCGCGCAAGCGGAACATGTGGCGCTACCGCGAATTCCTGCCGCTCGAAGGCGAACCGACTGTCGGCCCCCAAGTCGGCGGCACGCCGCTGATCAAAGCGGACCGCCTCGCCGATGAACTCGGCGTCGCGAATCTCTGGATCAAGAACGACGCCGTGAACTTTCCGACGCTCTCGTTCAAGGATCGCGTCGTTTCGGTCGCGCTGAGCAAAGCCCGCGAGTTCGGCTTCAAAACCGTCGGCTGCGCCAGCACCGGCAACCTCGCCAACAGCGTCGCAGCCAACGCGGCCCAAGCCGGGTTGGAGGCGTACATTTTCATCCCCGCCGATTTGGAACGCGCCAAGATCCTCGGCACGAGTATCTTCGGCGCGAAGGTCATCGCCGTGAACGGCACCTACGACGAAGTCAATCGCTTGTGCACGCAGGTGGCGCTGAAGTACAACGCCGACGGCCAGAACAACTGGGGCTTCGTGAACATCAACCTCCGGCCGTACTACGCCGAGGGATCGAAGACGATGGGTTTTGAAATCGCCGAGGATTTAGGCTGGCGACTGCCTCAGCACGTCGTGGTGCCGATGGCGGGCGGGTCGCTCGTCGGCAAGATCCACAAGGCATTCACCGAACTCGTCATCACGGGGTTGGTCGACGGCCCCGTGACGACGAAGATGTACGGCGCCCAAGCGACCGGTTGCAACCCGATCAGCGACTGCGTGAAGAGCAACCGCGAACGGCACAAGCCGATCCGCCGGCCGAGCACCATCTGCAAGAGCTTGGCCATCGGCGACCCGGCCGACGGGATGTATTCGTCGAAGTTGATCAAGAGCACCGGCGGCTGGGCGGACGACGTGAGCGACGAAGAAATCGTCGAGTGCATGCTGCTTCTGGCCCGCACGGAAGGGATCTTCGCCGAGACGGCCGGGGGCACGACACTGGCCGTGACACGCAAGCTGATCGAAGCCGGGCGGATCCCTCGGGATGAGGAGATTGTGATCTGCATCACCGGCAACGGCCTGAAAACGCAGGACTGTGTCGCGGGCGCCATCGAGTGGCCGGCGACCATCCAGCCGAGCTTGAAGGAATTTGACGAGGCCTACATGGGCGCGGGGGAGCTGGTGGGAGTATAATTTTGGAGACGGTGTACCTCGAAACGTCGTTCGTGAGTTACTTGGTCGCGGAGCCGAGCCGAGATGAAGTCACGGCGCAACGCCAAGACGCCAGCCGCAGGTGGTGGGAGTTGCGGCGGACCGATTTCAGATGTGTCGTTTCGTCGGCGGTTTGGAATGAAATCGTACAGGGGGATGCGGAGGAAATCGCAAAACGCCAATTGGCCATTGCTCCATATCCCATCCTCCTCTCGACGCCTGTGAGTCAAGAGCTAGCGGAAGTGTTTCTAGCGAAAGGATTATTGCCGCGAAAGGCACAAACCGATGCATCGCACATCGCAATTGCCGCGGTTTACTCGGTGGATTACATCCTGAGTTGGAATTTCAGACATCTGGTGAATGAGTCGATTCAGAAACGTATCGGCTTGTTGCTCGAAACGCGCGGGTTGCGTATGCCCCGCGTTTGCATCCCAGAATCCTTGATGTGAGGTTCGGCATATGCACACCGATCCAATTATCGAAGAAGTGTATCGCATCAAAGATGCGATTGCGGCGCGGCACAATTACGACATGGCGAGTCTGTTCACCGAGTTGCGAGCTATCGAAGCGCAGCACGCGGATCGCATGGTAACATCGCTCGAAAATCTGCCGATCCTCGATCCGAGCTTGAACAGCCTCGAAGCGCTCGGGATCGATTGGGATCCGACCGTGCCGGCTTGGGAAGATCCCATCGTGGCCGAAGTGCGCCGGGTTCGTGACGAACTTTATCGACAGAGTGAATTGGCCAAAGCTCAATCCGAACAGGCAATCCATTAATTCTCCAAGGCCACGACACCATGCCCATCCCCGTCGAAATTCCCCCGCCGCTGCGCGAGCATGTCGGTGGAGCGCTGACCGTGCCCGTCAGCGGAGACACCGTCGCCGCGGTGCTGGCCGACCTCGCGCGGTTGCACCCGGCCATCGAAGCCAAGCTCTTCAATGCCGGCAAGCTCCGCCCGCACGTCAACGTGCTGGTGAACAACGAAGACATCCGCTACCTCGACGAACTCGAAACCGCGACGCCCGAAGGTTCCGTAGTTTCTCTGATCCCGGCGGTGGCCGGTGGCTGAAACCGACGAAACCCCGATCGACGAAGAAGTCCCGGACGGCGCGGCAGTGCTGCCGCTGATCCCGCCGGAACTCGGCGTCCACCCTCTGCTTCTCGCGGTGCTCCACGCCTACGTCTTCCTCGAAGGTACCGACGAAGTGCTGTTGAACGGCCCGGTCGCCGGGGAGGCGATGGAGTATTTGGTGACCTACCTCCAGCGGCTTGGCGGCGCGGAGTTGAAGCGGGCGAAGGAAGACTTGGCGACGCTCGCCGGGTTTGCGAAGTCCGAGAAGTGGCCCAAGCAACAAGTGCGGTTCTTGCAAGAATTCCTGAGCGAACACGAGATCGGCTGATTCCATGTCTGCATCCCTCGAACGCTACTCCCGGCAGATGCGCGTCCCCGGCTTCGGCAAGGCCGGGCAGGAGCGCCTGCTGAATTCTCGCGTCACGCTCTGCGGCGTCGGCGCCCTCGGCACGGTGCTGGCGAATACGCTCGTCCGCGCCGGCGTCGGCTTCTTGCGCGTCATCGACCGCGACTTCGTCGAACCGAGCAACCTCCAGCGCCAAGTGCTCTTCGACGAAGCCGACGTGGCGAGCAACATGCCCAAGGCCGAGGCCGCGGCGGTGAAACTCCGGCAGATCAACTCGGGCGTGACCGTCGAACCGATCGTCGCCGACATCAACCGCACCAACATCGAAGACTTCTGCCGCGATGCGGACTTGATCCTGGACGGCACCGACAACTTCGAGATTCGCTACCTCATCAACGACGTGTCGATCAAGCAGAACAAACCTTGGGTATACGGTGGCGCCGTCGGCACCGAAGGCATGAGCATGACCATCGTGCCGGGGGAGACGCCCTGCTTGCAGTGCGTCTTCGAAGCGTCGCCCGGCCCCGGCGAAGTCGGCACCTGCGAGACCGCCGGTGTGCTCGGGCCGATCGTGAGCATCATCGCGAGCTTCCAAGCGGCGGAAGCGCTGAAGCTGCTCTCGGGGAACAAGGCCGCGATCAACAAGGAACTCTTCACGATCAATCTCTGGGACAACACCAACCGGCGGGTGAAGGTCGCCCCGCTGATGGGTCGCAAGGGGAAGTGCCCCTGCTGTGCGAAGAAGGAGTTCGTCTGGCTCGAAGGGGAACAGGGGACGCAGACGACGAGCTTGTGCGGTCGCAATGCGGTGCAGGTGACGCAGCGGCTCAGCAGTAAGCTCGACTTCGCGGCGCTCGGTAAGCAGCTGCAGGCGTCCGGTACCGTGACCTCGAATAAGTTTTTGCTGAAGTTCAACGTGGTCGATTCCGGCGACGGCTATGAATTCACGGTGTTCCCCGACGGCCGGGCGATCATCAAGGGGACGGACGATTCGGAACGCGCCCGGACGCTCTACGCGAAGTACATTGGACACTAAGAATCGCGAAGGGAGGGCGAAAAATGGGGATCGCAACATTAGCGAAAACGGTGCAGGCGCCACGACTCATCGTGGAGGAAAAAGTCGATCCGCTGACCATGAAGCAGTTTTCCGTCGCCGAATACCACAAACTCATCGAAATCGGTGTGCTCAAGTCGGGTGAGCCGTACGAACTCTTAGAAGGGTGGATTGTCAAAAAATTGCCGATCAACCCCGCACAAGCCAGCTCGATTCGCAAACTCGCGGCTTCGCTCATGACGCGGTTCCATCCGGAATGGGTCGTGAGCGTGCAGCTTCCGATCACCACGGCCAAAAGCGAACCAGAACCGGATATCGTGATCGCCGAGGGCCCTTACGAAAAGTACGACGCCCGCCACCCGAGCCCGCTCGAATCCGAACTCGTCATCGAAGTCTCCGCAAGCAGTTTGGCCATCGATCGCGGCTTCAAGCTCGGAGTCTACGCATCGGCCAGAGTGCCGCAATATTGGGTTGTGAACTTGATTCACCACCGCGTCGAGGTTTACACGCAACCGCGCGGCGGCAAGAAGCCGGGCTACAAATCGTGCGTCCATTACGCGAAAGGCGAGGAGATCCCGCTGGTACTCGCCAAGAAGAAAGTCGGCAGTCTCCCCGTCTCCGAGTTCCTCGCGTGATCTACCTCGACAACGCCGCGACCAGTTTCCCCAAGCCCGAAGGCGTCTACCGCGCACTCGACCGCTTCGCGCGGACGTCGCTGGCCAACCCCGGCCGGGCGGGGCACGCCATGGCGCTGGCCGCGGAGCACGCCCTCGACGACGGCCGCCACCGGTTGAATCGCTTCCTCAACGGCCGCGATCCGAATCGGTTTATCTTCGCGCTCAATGGCACCGATGCGCTGAATATCGCCATCAAGGGGACGCTCGACGCCGGCGATCACGTCATCACCACCGACCTCGAACACAACAGCGTCAGCCGGCCGCTGCAAGCGATGGCCAACTCCGAATTCATTCAACTGACGCGGCTCGCATCCGATGCCGGCGGGACCATCGACCCGGATGCAGTCAAAGCTGCGATCACGCCGAAAACCCGGCTCGTGGCGATCACTCACGGCAGCAACGTCCTCGGCACCGTGCAACCCATCGAAGAAATCGGCCGCATCTGCCGGGAGTTCGACCGCGTGTTGTTTCTCGTCGATGCGGCCCAGACCATCGGCGTCGTCCCCGTCGACATCCAATCGCAGCACATCGATCTGCTCGCGTTCCCCGGGCACAAGTGCCTCTTCGGCCCGACCGGCACCGGCGCGCTCTACGTCGGCCCGAAGGCGAAAGTGCGGCCGTGGCGCGAGGGCGGCACCGGCGGTGACAGCTCCAGCCCGACGCAACCGAGCGAGTACCCGTACTACCTCGAAGGGGGCACGCCCAACGTCCTCGGGGTTGTCGGTATGGTCGCCGGTTTGGATTTCGTCGAAGCGGAAACGCCCGCGAAACTGCGCGCCCACGAACTGGCGCTCTGCGACCGACTCAGACAACGGTTGACGGCGATGGGCGGGTTCAACATCGTCGGTCACGCCGACAATTCCCGCCGCGTCGCCACGATGAGTTTCTATTCCGACGTGCTCCCCGCCACCGAACTCGGCGGCGTGCTCGATCAATCCTTCGCCATTGCCGTGCGGCCGGGGTTGCACTGCGCTCCGTACATCCACAAAGCCTTCGGCAGCTTCCCGGATGGCCTCGTCCGCGTCAGTCCCGGCCCGTTCACGACCGTAGCCGACATCGACGCTTTAGCGGACGCACTGCAGGAAATCACCGGCGGGTTGTGAAACGCTTCCGGCTGACCCAGACCCACGCGATTTGCATTCCCCCGGCCACGAAGCCGACATAGTTCCCCATGATCTGGGTGAACCAGCAGAACTGCAGACCGGGCCAGGTTTGCGGGGGGAATCGGTCGAACACTTCCGGCGGCAACACGCGGAGCCCGAAGCCGGTGGCGATATATCCGAAGATGCCCGCGATCAGAGAGAACCCGGCGATCAGCGCGAGCAGAAACAACACCGGCTTCTGCAAATCGCGGACGCCGCGCTTCGGCCGATTCCCCAACCGCGCGGCGCAGGCCAAGCCGAGACCGAGGATCGCGCCGAAGGTTCCCCACGTCACCGCCCCGGCCAGCAAGATGGATTCGATCGCTGCGGGTTGGCCCATCGCCATCGAGAAATATTCGGGGGCGTACAACCGGAGCAGGCCGTCGCGCAGCGCACCAAAAAGCGTCCCGAGGAGCGTCGTACCCAGCAGGATGTAAACGAATGGCATGGATCACGATTTACGGTTGGAACAAGGGAACCCCGACGATTTTCGCCGCGGCTTTCAATGGCTTGCATCTCCCGCTGCGCTCGCTGGTGGTCATGGCATTGGCGACCTCCAAATTCCGGTAGTGATGCAGGGTGCGTTGATGTGGTCATTGCGATTGCAACGCCTTCTCGAAGGCTGAGTTTCGCATCATCGCGTCTGCCAGTATCTTCGAGTATGGTATAAACTTGTGATAGTACCGCTCGCTAGAATAGGTAGCAAGCCGGGTCACCCGTTTGGCGAGTAGTCGTCGATGCGAAAGCCCTCCCGGCACGCCGGGCGATTCCGCACGAGCGAATCGGTCCGGTTGCCACGGCAACCGCGTTCTGTGATACTCACCCTACGCGCACGGCCGCGCTCTTCCAGAACACCAAGGAATGCCAGCGATTCGACCTGCAAAAGCCCGCCGATGTCGCCGACCTGCTGAACCGCTTCTGCGATGACACCGAACCCGATTACCTCGGCTTCGACGAAGCCACCGGCGAGTTCCGTGAGGTACTGGAGAGGCATCCCCATCCCGATATTCCACATTTCGAAATGTCCGTATTGACTCGACAGAGGAAAGGGACATAATCCCTTTGTGAGCGATGCCTTTTGAATTGGCCTTGCCAAAGTCGATCAAAAAATCCGGTTGGAAGGTGAAAATCCGTGAAAAGGAAAGGTGCGAGCCTCCGCACGTTACAATTTTCTGCCGCGCAAGAATTTGGAGATTGAGCTTGAGAGATAGCTCTTTCCTCATCCCGCCAGGCGGAAAATGGCAGGAGATACATCCAATTGCAATTGCAGCACTGAAAAAGAATTGGCTGTTACTGCACGCCGCTTGGGACGCAATGTATCCATCCAACCCAATCAGCTCTATTTAGAGAAACGGCACGTGTCATGGCGGAATTGGCCAAATTGCCTACGAAAGCCTTGAGGCAGTACATCGTTGTGGATGCCAAGAAGCGTTCCAAATATGTACCAACACCGCAACTATTAGTTGCGGGCGACGAATCTGCCATCGAAAAATTCTCCGAACTTCGCAATGGGAAAATTACCTGGGTGACCCTTTCCGAGCCAGATCTTGATAGACTGTTAAAGGTCGCATCTCGGAAAAAGCTACGCCAAGATGCCATAATTACTAAAGTGTCCCATAAAGGATCATCCCTTCCAGCCATTCAATCGCTTTTCGGAACTGTCGTGGGAAATGGATTTGAATACTCGTGGCTTTCAAATCAAGAACTGGTCGCTGTTCTCTCGGATTCTAACATACCGCTATCCGATGTGTTCATTGCTGGGGCCAACGATGCTTCCTTGAAAGGGACGACCCTCGTTCGCGGCAGCGGCGAATCGCTATTCGTTCCGCACTCACTCTTTCAGAAATCAGGCGATGGCGTTATCC
Source organism: Gemmatales bacterium (assembly GCA_038247765.1). Lineage (GTDB taxonomy): Bacteria > Planctomycetota > Planctomycetia > Gemmatales > Gemmataceae > JALHQU01. The sequence goes on from JBBRUN010000098.1 coordinate 9,404, forward strand.
CGAAGTTCGCTCAATTGCGAATAAGCGACTATGGGCACACAATTTCGTTCGGCGCCTACGAGTCATCTTCTGATGCCATTCTTTATGAATGCGATCCAGCATACCGGAAAAGGCTCAAGAACCTGAGAAGGCGAAAGGACAAGAGTTTCGGCGCATGCCTTCGGCGACTGCGATTGCAGAAGAACGTTTCGCAGTCTGGATTCCCCTGCATCACAGCGAAAACGATCGCTCGGATTGAAAGCGGCACCAGCGCAAAACCACAATCGTCAACACTCGAAGTTATTGCTGCCACTCTCGGCGTGGAACCCGATCAAATCATTGACTACTAGGTAGCAAGCCGGGTCACCCGTTTGGCGAGTAGTCGTCGATGCGAAAGCCCTCCCGGAACGCCGGGCGGCTCCGCACGAGCGAATCGGTCCGGTTGCCACGGCAACCGCGTTCTGTGATACTCTCCCTCCACCGATAAGGCACGCCTGCGCATGGCCTCGAAAATCAAAGCCGAATCCGCCGCCATCCGGCAGTACGTCGAGACACTGAAGGTCTACTCCGAACACGGCGCCACGCACGAAGGGGCCACAGAGACGGCGTTCTCGAATCTGTTGGCCAGCACGGCGAAGCCGCATGGCTGGACGCTGATCCCGAAGAAGAAGAAAGTGGTGGGGAAGAAGGTCCACATTTACCCCGATGGCACGCTGCAAGACGTCTTCAAACTCGCCCGCGGCTACTGGGAAGCGAAAGACACCGACGACGATCTCGATGCCGAGATTCAGAAGAAGATCGAGAAGAAGTACCCGCTGACCAACACGATTTTCGAGGACACGCGCACGGCCGTGCTTTACCAGAATGGCGTGGAATGCCAGCGCTACGACTTGCGGAAACCGAGCGAAGTCGCCGACTTGCTGAACCGCTTCTACGACTATGCCGAACCCGATTACCTGGGCTTCGATGAAGCTATCGACGAATTCAAGGTACGGATGCCGGAACTCGGTGGTGAATTGGCGGAAACCATCGCCGCCGCCCACAAGAAGAACAAGAAGTTCCAAGTCTCATTCATCGAGTTTTTCGAACTCTGCCAGACGGCGCTAAACCCGGACATCCGGCAGGACACCGTCGACGAAATGCTCGTGCAGCACCTGCTCACCGAGCGGCTCTTCCGCACCATTTTCCACGACGACGAATTCACGCGCCGCAACGTCATCGCGGCCGAGGTCGAGAAGGTCATCGATGCCCTCGTGAGCAGTTCGTTCAGCAAGAAGGAATTTCTGAAGAGACTCGACCGGTTTTACATCGCAATCGAGCAGGCCGCCGAGACAATCGACGACTTCAAGGACAAGCAGGACTTCCTCAACACTCTCTACGAGCGGTTTTTCCAAGGCTACTGCGTAAAGACCGCCGATACGCACGGAATCGTTTATACGCCTCAGCCCATCGTCGATTTCATGTGCGCCAGCGTCGAAGAAGTGCTGAAAACGGAGTTCGGCCTGACGCTCGGCAGCCCGCAGGTGAAGATTCTGGACCCCTGCACCGGGACGGGGAATTTCGTGGTGAACCTGATCCGCCGCGTGCCGAAGAAGAATTTGCCGCGCGTCTACGAAACTCAGCTCTTCGCCAACGAGGTGATGCTGCTGCCGTACTACATCGCGGCGCTCAACATCGAGCGGGCTTACTACGACATCACCGGTGAATACAAGGCGTTCGAGGGACTGTGCTTCGTCGATTCGCTCGACTTCGTACACGATGCGCAGCCTTCCCTGTTCACCAAACTGAACACGGCCCGCGTCGAACGGCAGAAACAAACTCCGATTACGGTTATCATCGGCAATCCGCCTTACAACGCGAATCAGGAAAATGAAGGTGATAATAATCCGAATCGTGAATACCCGATATTAGATGATCGTATCCGAGCCACGTATGCCAAAGGGACAAAGGCGACACTCAAGAACAAACTGTATGATCCTTACATCAAGTTTCTCCGCTGGGCGACCGACCGGCTGAAGGGCGAAGATGGGCTCGTTTGCTTCGTGACGAACCACAGTTTCGCAATCGACGACCCGCCGTTCGACGGTGTCCGTAAATCGTTGGAATCCGAATTCTGCGAGATCTATTTCATCGATTTAAACGGCAACGTCCGCCGTAATCAGAAGTTGAGCGGAACGACGCACAACGTTTTCGGAATCCAAACCGGCGTGGGCATTTCGATCTTGATCAAGAAGCGCAAGAGCGGCCCCGCGAAAGTGCATTTGCACGTGTTGCCGGAGAACTCTCGGAAAGAGGAAAAATACGCTTGGCTCAACAAAACGATCGGCTATCGAAATGTTCGGTGGAAAACGGTGCGCTCGAACGTTCGACACGATTGGCTCGTCCTCAGCGGCGACGGCGAATTCTACTCGTACGCCACGATGGACGTTCTTGATAAACAAGGCCTCTTCGCCCGTGCGTCCACCGGGGCAAAAAGCAACCGCGATGAGATCGTTTACGGATTCCAGCGGGAGACGCTCGGTGTGCGCATTCGAGATCATATTGAACTTTACAACGGCGATGTGGATCGCTTCAAGCGTGTCCCGACTAGCAATCTCGCGGCGTTCCTCTCGAAATCGAAAGTCAAGTGGAGCAGCACACTCAAACTCCATCTGAAGCGACTCCGATACGCTGCGTACAACAAAGAACTCTTGCGAAACTCGCTCTATCGGCCATACACAAAAATGTGGCTCTATTACGACGATATCTTGAACGACCGTCCCGGATTGTTCCGCTACGCGCTACCCCTGGGAAATCCCGACGCGACAAACTTGACCATCTGTTGCACCAACCACTCTCAGTCTGCCTTCGGTGTTCTGATCACCGATCTCATCGCGAACGAGGCGATCGGCGGTCGCGCGGGGACTTGTTTTCCCTTCTACGTCTACGATCCCGATGGCAACAACCGACGCGAGAACATCACCGATTGGTCGCTGAAGCAGTTCCGCAAGCAATACGCGGACAAGAAGATCACCAAGTGGGACATCTTCTACTACGTCTACGGCGTGCTGCACCACCCCGGCTACCGGAGCAAGTTCGCGGACAACCTTAAGAAGAGTCTGCCGCGGATCCCGTTCGCCCCCGATTTCCGCGCCTTCGCCGAGGCCGGGAAGGAACTCGCCGCGCTGCACTTGGACTACGAAAAGCTCGAACCGCACGTACTCCAGTTCGTCACGAACGATAAGCCGCTGAGCTACCGCGTCGAGAAGATGAAGCTGAGCAAGGACACCGCGAGCCTGCGGGTGAACGACTCGCTGACGCTCGCCGGGATTCCGCCGGCGGTGTACGAATACCGCCTCGGCAACCGGAGCGCGCTGCACTGGATCATCGACCAGTATCAGGCGAGCGAAGACAAGCGCAGCGGCATCGTCAGCGATCCGAACCGCGAGGACGACCCGGAATACATCGTCAGGTTGATCGGGCAAGTCGTGAAGGTGAGCTTGGAGACTGTGCGCATCGTGAAGGCACTTCCGGCGGAGTACACGGCCCCGACGGCGGCGTGAACGATTGCCCCTAGCATCACCAAGTTCGGCAATCTTGCGACGATGGCGTCCACATCGTCATTCTGCTCATCGTCGGATAGCCATGGCAGGCACAAATATCGGCCATGCGGTTTAGCTTTCGGAGCTTTCGCTGCTTTCGCTGCTTTCGCTGCTTTCGCTGCTTTCGCTGCTTTCGCTGCTTTCACTGCTTTCACTGCTTTCGGCGGGGGGGGTGTGGAGAATGACC